>JAYVNT010000269.1:0-15808 GCA_043758285.1 Flavobacterium sp. | reverse complement strand
TAATAGCTACTCTTGCAGGATGAGACAATGCTTTGAAAAGGGAAGCCAACTCGTTTTGTTTATCTGAAAAAGAATCTAATTTTGATGCACCCATTTTTTTATTTCTATATTACAATATAAAAATTATATATATATTAAATAATGTTAAAGTTTTTTTAATTAATACTCTTTTTTTACCATTTATCTCTTTTTTTTTATGATTAAATCTACTTTTTTAGAGTTAAATATGCTTTATTTCTAATATTTTAACCACTTAGCTAGTTCTCTCCAAGTTGGTTTTTTGCCATACATTAAAATTCCAACACGATAAATTTTTGCAGCAAACCATACAACTCCAAAGAAAGTACTGAACAGAATTACCATTGATAAGATAATTTGCCACGTTGGAATTCCAAACGGAATGCGCATCATCATCACTATGGGTGATGTCAATGGTATCATTGAAAATACCGTTGCAATAGTTCCGTGTGGGTCATTCATAACCGTAAAAAAACCGATGTAAACGCCCAATATCAATGGCATAATGATTGGCAATAAAAATTGTTGCGAGTCGGTTTCGTTATCCACCGCTGCCCCAATTGAGGCGTAAAACGAGCTGTATAAAAAGTAGCCACCTATAAAATAAATGATGAAAGAAATCAGAATTGTAGCGATTGGTAAATTCCACAATTCCTTGATATATAAAGAAATTGTTCCTGCCATTTCGTGTTGTGCTGTGTGCATTACTTGGTCTTGAACTCCCGCAGTTGCTCCGATGTGTACTCCAAAAATACTAGATACTACAAACATAGCCGTCAATCCTAATAATGCCCAGATTAAAAACTGCAAAATTCCAGCTAGTGATGTTCCTATTATTTTGCCCATCATCAATTGGAATGGTTTTACTGAGGATATAATTACTTCAATAATTCGAGACGTTTTCTCTTCGATAACACTTCGCATTACCATGTTTCCATACAAAATGATGAACATCATAATCAAGTAACCAAAAGCACCGCCAATGATGATTTTGATTTCGTTAAGTCCTTTCAAAGCTTCTTCACCAGATGCTTTTTCTAAATTGATAGTAACTTCTGCTTTAGCATTTTTAATAGCTAATGTATCTAAACCTGCTTTTTTAAAATTTTCTAACGTGATTTTTTTAGCAACAACTTCTTCTAAATCATTAATAAAAGAAACACTTGGACTATCATTGGAAACATATTGAATTCCCTTTTGAAGTTTAGCATTCTCTTCATTTTTTGGAATGATTAAAAGTCCTTCATAGCTGTCTTTTACGATGCTGTCTTTTAGAATTTTTAAATCAATCGCTGATAAATCGACATATTTAAATTCCTTATCACTTTTGAATTCACTGGCAAATCTCCCCGTTTCATCATGAATGGCAATAGTTTTCGTATCGGCTTTCATCGAGCTTAAATAACCAACAAATACCCCAATTCCAACAAATAATAATGGACTTAAAAAAGTCATTACGATAAATGATTTGTTGCGCACTTTGGCAATAAATTCTCGTTTTATGATTAATAGTAATTTGCTCATTTTATAAACTGCTTAGATTTTTAGACTGCTTAGACTAATTTAGATTTTTAGACTTCTTAGGATATTGCTTTAGACATTTAATTATCTAACTTTCTAAGAAGTCTAAATGGTCTATATTGTCTAATCCGTTACTGTTTTAATAAAAATATCATTCATACTTGGAATTTTTTCGACAAAATGCGTTACTTGACCTCTTTGGACTAAAGTATTCAATAAGTCATTTGGTGTAGCCGTTCCGAGGTTTATTTCTAATTTCAATTCATCATTCAAGGATTTGAAATCCGTTTGCGATAAGGTAAATTTTTGCGACAAATCATACATCAAACCTTCGATATTATCGCTCAAAATTCCAACTTCGTAATTGTTAGTTCTAAACTTTTTTTTAATATCAGTAAGTTTCCCTTCGATTAGTTTATTTGATTCATGAATAAGCGCTATGTAATCACACATTTCTTCTACGCTTTCCATTCTATGTGTTGAAAAAATAATGGATGTTCCTTGCTTATTTAATTCGAGAAGTTCGTCTTTTATCAAATTAGCATTTACAGGATCAAAACCAGAAAAAGGTTCGTCAAGAATAAGCAATTTTGGTTTATGTAAAACAGTTACCACAAACTGGATTTTCTGCGCCATACCTTTCGAAAGTTCTTGAATTTTTTTATTCCACCAACCTTGAATTTCTAATCGGTCAAACCAATAATCTAATTGTTTTTTGGCATCTTGTTTTGATAATCCCTTGAGTTGCGCCAAATACAAACACTGTTCTCCTACTTTCATGGTTTTATACAAACCGCGTTCTTCGGGCATATATCCTATTACGGCAATATGTTCAGGTTTTAGTTTTTCACCATCCAAAATAACTTCACCATTATCGGGCATAGTGATTTGATTGATAATACGAATTAGGGAAGTTTTTCCAGCACCATTTGGACCGAGAAGTCCATAAATACTGCCATTGGGAACCGTTAAAGAAACTTCGTTAAGCGCAGTATAATTGCCATATTGCTTAACAACTTTGTTTACTTCAAGTATATTGCTCATGCTATTTTTTATTTTCGTAAAAATAAGTGTTTGCAACAAAAGTAATGTTAAATAAAACAAAAAACCCACCCAATTTTTGCAAACGGGATGGGAAAAATTGCTATGAAAAAGAAATTACTTGTTACCAAGTAATATTCAAATGTAAATAATTTTTTTTAACTATGAAAACATATCCTTTACTTTTTCAAAAAAAGATTTTTCACCTTTTTCTGGGTTCGGAATAAAGTTTTCATCTGTCAAGGATTTTTCAAAAAATTGACGTTGTTCCTTGTTTAAAGTTTTTGGTGTCCAAACATTAATATGTACCAATAAATCACCATTTCCATAGCTGTTTAAACTAGGAATACCTTTACCTTTTAATCGCAAAATCTTTCCAGATTGAATACCATCCTCTAGTTTAATTCTAACTTTTCCGTTTACGGCATCAATTTCTTTTGAAACACCTAATGCTGCTTCTGCAAAACTGATGTATAAATCATAATGCAAATTTTCGCCTTCACGCTTTAAGAATTCATGTTCCAATTCTTCAATGGCTACAATTAAATCGCCTGGAATTCCATTTCCTGGAGCGTCATTTCCTTTGCTAGAAACTTTTAATTGCATACCGTCTACAACACCCGCTGGAATTTTAATAGAAACAGTTTCATCATCCAAAATCATTCCTTGAGAATCAGCATTTGCGGGTTTGCTTTCTATTATTTGACCTGATCCACCACAAACATTACAAGTTGTGGCTGATTGCATTCTTCCAAGAATTGTGTTGGTAACTCGCAAAACTTGCCCCTGTCCATTGCAGGCTGAACATGTTTTATACTTTACACCTGCAGCTTGAGTTTTGCGTTTTACTTTTACTTTTTTCTCAACACCATTTGCAATTTCTTCTAAAGTCAATTTTACTTTTATTCGAAGATTGCTTCCTTTTACTCGGCGTTGGCCACCAGAATTTCCGCCAAATCCTCCACCGCCACCAAAAGCACTTCCAAAAATATCGCCAAACTGACTGAAAATATCATCCATATTCATGTGATTTACACCACCGTATCCACCACCACCGCCATCAAAAGCAGCATGACCATATTGATCAAATTTTGCTTTTTTGTTTGGATCGCTTAAAACTTCATACGCTTCGGCAGCGGTTTTGAAATTCTCTTCGGCTTCTTTGTTGCCTGGATTTTTATCAGGATGAAATTCAATAGCTTTCTTTCGATATGCTTTTTTAATTTCCTCTGGTGAAGCGCTTTTTGAAACGCCTAATATTTCGTAAAAATCTTTCTTGTTCATACTACTTTTTATTGACCAATAACCACTTTAGGGAAACGGATTATTTTATCGCCTAGTTTATATCCTTTCTCAATTACATCAACAATTTTACCTTTCAAATCATCTGATGGTGCAGGAATTTGAGTAATTGCTTCTGCATAATCAGCATTGAAAGCATCTCCAGCTCTTACTTCAACAATCTCCAATCCTTTTGAAACAAGAGTAGTTTTTAATTTTTCGTGAATTAATTCCACTCCTTTTAATAAAACTTCATCCTCTGATTTTGATATTTCAATCATTGCTCTATCAAAATCATCCAAAACTGGCAACATGGCTTGCAATACTTCTTGATTGGCAGTTTTAAACAAGTCCATTCGCTCTTTAGCAGTTCTTCGTTTGAAATTTTCAAATTCAGCAAAAAGGCGAAGAAATTTATCTTTTTCATTGGTTAAATCTTCTTGTAATTTTTCCTCAACCGATAACTCAACTGCAGTTTCTATTTTGTTTACAGGATTTTCAATTACGTCATCTTCAATTTCTTTCTCTCTATTTTCTGTATTCATTGTGCTTTTATTTTTAAACATATTTTTGATATCCATTGGTTGTATTTTGTTCTTATATTCCGGAGTGCAAAAGTACTGCCAATTCTTTTAAAATGTCAAATTGTCATTGTTTTTTCTTTAATTTAAATCAAAAGTAGTGTAAAGTTGATTTGAAATTTTAATAAAATTTTAAGACTATTACGATTTCGTTATTGCTAAATTTGTTCTATTAATTAATGCAATAATTAATTTTAGGTTTGTTTAACTATAATAATTATTAATTCACATTCTTTATAATAAAAAAAGTGCTGTTAATCAACAGCACTTTTTTTTATGAATACAAATTTGAAATCGCTTTCTTTATCTCAGGAAATTGAAATTGAAAACCATTATCTGTAATTTTTTGAGCACTTAGATTTTTACTCGAAAAAAGCAAGTAACTCATTTCTCCTAGAATAAGTTTCATCAGAAATTGTGGAATATTGGGAAGAAATAATGGTTTATGAAGAGTAGCAGCGATAACCTTGGTCAAGGTTTCATTACTAATTGGGTTTGGTGAGACTGCATTAAAAACTCCTTCGAGTTGTTTTTCTAGAGCGAAAATATAGACTGAAACTAAATCGTCAATGTGTATCCAAGATTGTATTTGTTTGCCATTTCCCATTGTAGCACCTACGCCAAGTTTTATTGGCTTTATCACTTCTGGCAATGCGCCACCAATATTTGAAAGAACAATTCCGGTTCGCAATTTGCAAACTTTAATATCTGCTATTTGAAAAATATTCACACTTTCTTCCCATTTTTTCACCACGTTTGAAAGGAAACTGTCTTCAGTTTTCGTCGTGCTTTCATCATAAACTTTCGTAAAACTCTCTGGATAGATTGCAGTTCCTGATGCAGAAATGATTTGTTTGACTTGATGATTACTAGTCTTTTTAACCAAATTATAAAGTAATTCACTAGATAACGTTCGACTTTCTATAATCTCTTGTTTATAAGTTTTTGTCCAACGATTTGCTATATTGGCTCCAGCCAAATGAATAATAATATCTACTCCAACAATGCAATTCTCATTTATTTTGCCTTCTTGTGGATTCCAATAAAAACCTTGGTAATTTGGTTTGTTTTTAATTTTTTTCGAAGAAGTCGTCAAATAATTGATGGTGTGTGTTTTTTCTAATAAGCGTTTAACTAAAACACTTCCTATTAAACCTGTGGCACCAGAAATCAGAATTTTCATTTTTGAATTATTTTTTCAAAGTTACACCCAAGCTATCATAAATTAGTGATAATTGTAGTTGTGTTAACTTTTGTTCATTACTTCAATTTGATGCTCCATTCAAAATTCATTTCAGATACTTGTTCTCCGTTTTCGTTTTGACCAATAGATTTCATCCAGATGGTTTGCCCTTCACCAGATGCAGTTGTTTTTTGGACAGCTTCTGTAATTAAATGACCATCATTACATGTAAAAGTTATTCTACCAGTAGCTTTTTTTGAAAAGTTACTGTTATTATTGGCAACCAACATCGAGATATTTTTACCACTTTTCTTTATTTGTATCATCACTAATGCGCCAGTTGTAAGTTCTGCTGCCATAGCTTGTACTGCAAAATACATTGATTTAAAAGGATTTTGATTGAACCAACTATGTTTAACTGTTACAACGCAAATATCATTTGAAATAGACTTAACTCTGACGCCACACCAAAAAGCTGAAGGCAATTTTAACAATAAAAATGTATTAAATTTTGAAGGAGAAAATACCATAAGCATAGATTTTACGATATATAGGCCATAAAACAATAATTCCAAAGTAAACAATATAAAAAAGCTCGAAAAAGTCAATAAAATAAGGGCATTCACGCTGGTGGGTGCCTTTTCTGATTTTAAACTAAACTTCCGTTTACTTCCGTTTACTTACGTTATACTTCCTTTTGTGACTTGGTTCTATGCCGATAGTATTACATGCTTCTATTATTGCTAAGAAAAGCATTTAAACAGCATAAAAATAAGGAATTTAAATAAAATTTAATCATCATTTAAAGCCAATTTAAAGAATTATTAAATTGATTTTGTGAAGTGTAAATATAACTCTTTTTTGGTATTGGGTAACCTATTGGGTAACCTAATGGGTAACCTTGTAATATATCTTTAACACCTGTAAAATACCCCATAATGATAAAAAAACACTAAAAAAGTATAAAAAATTAGTGTTTTTGTACCCCGTAATATATAAGTGTTAAATATTAAAACTATGAAAATCAGTTATTTAACTAATTTTCTACACGAATAACGCCAATTACTATTGCAATATTCACAATATCGTCTGTAGTTATAGTAAAGGGTTGGTACTTTTCATTGTCAGAAATAAGGACCAATTGATGAGCTTCAAACCCTTTACTTATCCTTTTTACTACTGTACCTGTATCTTTAATTGTAATAATATGCGGAACTCCATATTGAAAAAAACTAAAAGAGTGAATAAACTTGCACGCCAGGATATCGCCACCATAATATTTGGGTTGCATTGATGAACCTTTTACCGGAATTAGAAAATCGGCATTAGAAAACTCAGGTATTTTATAATATTCCACGATATCGTGTGACATTATCGTAAACTCACCAGCTCCAAAACCAGCTAGAGCATCTATAGGAATAAGCGGAACTTCCTTAACTTCTTTTTTTGCATTGTTTTCAATTTGCGCTTCTGCATCAGGTAAATTATTAAATTTTTTACCAAATTCAGCTTCAGACATCATAATGTTTAATATTATGCTTTTTGACTGAGGAATTGTTTCGCCTCTCTCGTAATTTAAGACTGTATTTCTACTAACGCCTAGCTTGTCTGCAAAATCTTGCTGAGTTAAACCTAAATCTTTACGTATTTTTTTTACATCTAAATTATTCATAATCAGCATTCATTAAATTAAATTCTAATAATTTGCAAAATATTTTGCATTTTATTTTTTAATGTTAAATATTGTGCATTATATTTGTTTAAAATTAAAAACAAACATAACAATGAGCAAACGTACAAAAAAAAGCATCAACTATAACCAGGATGTAATTAAAGCATTGTCGGAAGAATTTGGAGTATCACCCACATTTGTGAGAATGAGTGTAAAAAAAGAGAAACACAGTCTTACCGCTCAAACCATAGAAAAAAAGTATAAAGAGCTTGTTAGTGCAACCACTAAAGCAATAGAAAATTTTAAAGCAAACCCGGTAAATTAAAAATTATGAAAACAACAAAAATTATCCACCACGTGAATAGAGATTTCACGCACGAGGTTTTCGAAACGCAAACGCTACTATGTGGCGTCGTGATCAAATCCGAAATGTCTAACGCAGAATTACTTTAACTATGAAAATCTTTTTTTATAAGATAAAGCTTCTCGCCAGTCTTTACAGCATTATTAAGCTCGAAAAAAAGAGATGCGGCGGCAACAAATCGTTGTATCAAGCTACTATCCCCATTGAAAGTTACGGTAATGTTGTATCCTACAATCTCGGAGAAAAATTTTTGACCCTCATCGTTTTTCCAGAATTCTTCGAAAGCCACAGTCGCTGCAAACAAATGGACGAAAGTGCCCGTAGAATTCTTGAAGTACTCTAACTCAGCAAACCCATCATTATGATTGTCGCAATTAGTTTCGATCTGATACTTAAGTTCTGAAGAGTATTCAATTTCAAGCATATTACTATAATTTATAAGTGAGACGGTAAATATAGTAATTACTCCCGAACGGCATACAGCACAAGTTCAAGTCTTGTCCGGGAACAAATTTATTTTATACATGGAAAGTCCATACGAATATTATGCTGGCAAACTTGGTGTAAAGATTAAGTTTCTTATCTGTGATAGAGATAAAGACCCAAAAAGTCTTTGTTTAATTAGTTACAAAGCAATCAACCAAAGAACTAGATCAAAAAACTGCCCAGAAACCCAACTTCGTCGTGCATCACTAAACTACGATGCGCTAATTGAGTATAACTCCATAGACCGCAACTGGAAGGACAGTTTGACCATGAAATTCGGTTCTCCAAAAACCGAAATCAAAAAAAGCTGGTTTGCACAACATTACGAAGCGGACCGAAAAGCATTTGATTTTTACATGGCTTACCGTTACGGAGAAAACAACCGTAAACTAGATCTAAAACTAATTGAAACCTACACTTACAACGCTTCAATTCTTAACGCCGTTTTATTGCTCAAAGAAAACCGAAAAAATTACGCAAAAGCATTAGGATCAAAAAACATAAATATTTGGGAAACGCTTTCTAAGGATGTGAACGCATTTCGCGAAGTTGAACACAATTTACCAGCAACAACTAGAGGTTTACGTATTGCCGTTGCTAAATATTTAGAGTTTGGTTATGCCGGACTTGTATCCGGACGTCTCCAGAACCAAAACGCCAGTAAATTGAAAGAAGACAAACAATTGGCACTTATTGATAGCTTACTGGGCAAACATACCAACCTTGACAACACGTCAATATGTTTTATGTACAACACCATTGCAGAGCAAGTGAACTGGCCAACAGTAACACCACAAACTATTGCCAACCGTAAGCAGGAAGTAAACCTAGTGGTGTATGCCGGACGAAAAGGCGCAAGCGCACTATCAAACAACATTTTAATGCAAAACAAGCGTCAAGCTCCAACAGCATCAATGCTATATTGGACACTGGACGGTTGGGATGCAGAGCTTTTATACCAAAAACCAACAATCAACAAATCCGGTTACGAATCTATAACGTATCACAACCGTTTGACCATGGTTGTTGTATTAGATCCTTTCAATAAATATCCTGTTGGTTACGCAATTGGAACACACGAAACTCCAGACTTGATAAAATCGGCTTTAAGAAATGCTTATCAGCACGTTTATGAGTTATTTGGTGGCTATTACAGACCATATCAGTTACAAAGTGATAACTACAGTATTTCTAAATTAAAACCGCTTTACGAAGCCGTTTCGCAGCATTTTACACCTGCACGAGTGAAAAACTCAAAAGCCAAAGTAATTGAGCCCTATTTCAACAGCATTAACAAACAATACTGCAAACTATTTGACAACTGGTCGGGACACAACGTGAATTCTGGTTCCTCAAATCAGCCAAACTCTGAATACTTGAATAAAATTCGTCATCAGTTTCCAAACGAGTACGGATGTCGCCAACAATTGATATTAGTTATTGAGCAGGAACGCGCCAAAAAGCAAGACGCATTTAAACAAGCTTTCAGTACCGTTTCACCTGACTTTAAATCAGAGTTACAGCTCACAACTTACTTGCGCTACTTGGGCGAAATGAGTTCCTACACAAACAAGTTCACACCTGCAGGTTTATTGCCAACTATAAACGGACAAACGCTAACTTTTGATAGTTACGACAGAAAGTTCCGCCAGCAAGCACACCAAGATTGGGCCGTGTGTTATGATCCAGAAAACTTACAGCAAGTTCTGGTTACCAATGCAAAATCAAACAAGGGAAAACTCATTGAAGTTATCGGAAACTATGAATTTATCCTGGAACAAAAATACATTCAACCAATGGCATTGGCGGATAGAAAGGAAGGCGACGCGCTGCAGCTTGAAAATGTCAAAAACTATAACAATCAAATCGAAAGCTACATCATTGATAAAGTCACAAAAAATCACCGACTGGTTGGTGAGTTTTTTCAAGAAAATCCACAACTCAATGATACGCTAGCCAAACATTTGTTAGTCGATAGTCGTGGCAGGCACAAAGACCATAAAAATGAAAACCGCCTTCAAGAAAAAACGGCAGTGCTTATTGAATCTCAAACCACCAGAGAAGAGAAAAACTACACATCCGAAATTAACCAATACAACAACGATAAAGTAACCCTAAACGATTACCTATAATGGAAAACACAACCAAAAAAGATATAGTACAAGCTCTCGCTGTATACATCGACGAACACAAGATGTCGCAAGCCCAAGTATCGGAGCGAACAAACATTAGAAAAGAATATTTGTCAATTATACTTAAAGAAGGTTCAGATTTTATGTATGATGCTGGCTCTGGTTCGCGCGGTTTTATTGCCGTGAAATATTTCAACACTTTGGCATCATTTTGCGGTTACAGAATAGAAAAGGAATATTGGCAAACCCAATTTACACCACAAACCATTGCCATTTTAGCTAACCTGCAAGATGCACGCGACAACCATTTGACACTTACGATAAACGGCGAAACGGGTTCTGGTAAATCATACACGGCTAATCTATTCGCAGCAAAAAACCCAATCGACACATTTATAGTTACTGCAGGTTCCAGCGACACGCTTAGTGATCTTATTGATAAGATAATTCATAAACTAAAAGTACATGCGACTGGTAACTCAAAATCTACAAAGCTTCGTGGCGTAACACAAAAAATGCTGATGCTCAAAAATCAAGGCAATAAACCAATGCTTATTATTGACGAAGCCGAATACTTGAAACAAGCCGCTCTATGCGCCATGAAAGAGCTGTACGACAATTTAAACGAGATATGCTCAATTGTGTTTATAGGAACAGATCAGTTGGTAACTAATATTGAAAAACTACGTCGACGAAACAAGTCTGGAATACCACAGTTTCACCGTCGCATAAAGTTTGGATTACGAACACTACCATCCATTGATAGAAGTTACGCATTATTCATAAATGACATTGAAGATCGACAATTAAAAAAATTTATTCTCACAAATTGTGATAATTATGGCGAGTTGCACGATGTATTGGTTCCAGCCACGCGCGAAGCCGATAGATTAAACGAACCCCTCACAATGCAGTTGGTTCGCAAAGTGTTAAACCTGCCAGAAGGAAACCTAGTATGGCAGAATTAGAGAAACTCAAGAAGGTTCTGAATGTCGGCAATATTATAAGCCAGAAGATTGATAAGATTGAGTTTAGAGATACGTTTTACCAAGCATACGGGAAACCACAAAACAGAGGCGTTTGGTTTGTTTGGGGAACATCGGGAAGTGGAAAGTCAGTGCATGTAATGCAGCTTGCAAAAGAAATGAGCCAAGTGCTGGGGGAAAAGACAATTCACAACGTGTGCGAGGAGGAGACAGACGATAGCGAATTTATAGAAAGAGTTCAAATAGTCGGAATGAATGAAGCTAAAGACTACTATTTCGCAACGAGTTACAATTACAGTCAACTCTGCAAGTATCTAGACAAGCCAAACAGCCCAAAAATAGTAATTATTGATAGTGCTACATATTTTTTTGAAAACAAAGCCCAATATATGGCATTTGTCAAGAAGTACCGAAGGAGGAAAATAATATTGATAACGGGTCATGCTGACGGAAGCAAGCCCAGAGCCGAACTTGAAAAAGACATCATGTATAACGCCAAGATGAAAATATTTACAAACAATTACACGGCATCGTGTAAAGGCAGAACTATTGGACCTAATGGTGGAACATACATTATATGGAAACAAGGTCTTGAAAAATTAACAGGAAGCAACACAAAAAACGAGTAACAATGAAAGCAACAATCATCAGTACACTATTAAACATAGACGAAGTAGAATTCGATAACATTCAAATGGAACGTTACATGCGTTGGTGTGAAAATGTAGCACGCATAAAAGGCGTACCGCTACAAATTATACTGGCAAACACGGCAGTTTGTAACTATTACAATGCCGAGTTTCACAAGTTAGAACAAAAGTTCCTGCAAATAGTAGGTGGTAAAACGAAACATATTGAAAGCAAGTCGCTTCATGAATTTTATAATGTCATTGTAGTTGATATGTACAAATACTACCCATCAGCACTGATTGATGAAGCCAAAAAAATGGGAATTGAAAACCCGCCATATACTAACTAAACTATGACAGAAGACCAAATCCAAATCGAAAAAAACGCCATAGAAGACCGACTACTGTTTTTACAATGCGTCCTCAATTATTCAAGAGTTTTTGAACCTCTTTTTTACAGAGGCGAAAAAATTTGCATTAACCAGGAGCGTGGAGCTCTATATGACATGCTCAACTTTTATAACAATGAATTAGCAGCCGATAAAGTAAGAACCTACGAGTTACCAGAAGTCATTGATGAAAAAATAAACCAAGCAAAACCAAAAATTTACAAATTATATAATTTATAACCATGAGCAAAACAAACAATTTCGCAAAAGTATTTCAGATTGATGAAAATAACCAAATAATTTATTTTATCGATACAATTCCTACAGATGATGATATGAATGAAGAAAACGTAATTGTAGCAAGGACACATTATGATGGTTTAGTTGCATCAATGACTTTTTCAGGATTTACAGACAATAAAATTTTATGGAAAAAAATTAATACAATAACCGAAGAACAAGCGGCAAAATTACACGAAGAATTAACTAAAATACTTAAATAAAATGACAATTACGCAAACATCAAAAGACAAAAATTGGGTAGACGAGTCTGGAATGGAAATTCCATTTAACCGTATCAATGCCGTAGAGAAATTACACGAAAGACATTCCGCAACTATCTTAAAAAAAGCACTTGTTATCAATCAACAATTGGCAGATTTTAAAGTGCTAGTTCAAAAACTATGCGGCGAAGCTTTTGAGGCGTTTATGGCTTCCAAAGACGTGAAAAAAGAAACCAAAGGCAATTTCACCTGGTTCAACTTCAACCGAAGCATCAAGATAGAAGTAAATCAATCAACACCATTAAAGTTTGATGATTTAACCATCACTGCTGCAAAAACAAAACTCGATGAGTTCCTAACTAACAACATCGAAAGCAAAAACGACTTCGTGAAAAATATGGTTATGGATGCGTTTGAAACGCAACGAAACAACCAGCTAGACGTTAAGAAAGTAATGGGATTAACCCGATACAAATCAAAAATTAATGATCCTTTATTTTCTGAAGCTGTCGATTTAATTAGTGAAGCCATTCGCCGCTCTGATACAAAAACCTACTTCCGTATTTGGCAGAAAGATGCCGATGGAAAGTATCAAAATATTGATCTAAACCTTTCAAGCATTTAATTATGGAATTGCTTCACAAAATTTGGTTTGGTTTTAACATAATTGTAGCACTAGGATGTGTTTTAATATTATTAGCAATACTTCGAGAAGTTTACAGCAGCTGGATTTAAAAATTAAGTAAAAAGTATAAACGATGAAAGCTAATTTAATTCCAAACGATACCGCCAGATGCGGAAATGAAACTTGTCAAAAAAGAATGGTTTGCAACCGCTATTTGCAGCTGCAAATTGATAAGCAATTAGACGAAGACAAATTAATATATGTATCAGCTTTTACGCCAACTGACTGCACATTTTTTATAGAACACGACGATCAAAATTAAAAAACTCTAAAAATGAAGAACGCATACGCAATCAAAATATCATTAATTCCAGATAATAAAAAGTAAAAAAGTGCTGTTGTATCGGGAATTGTTTTTGCAAACGAACAAAAAACGGCTGTCGAGATAGCCACAAATAAAGTTAAAGAAGCTTTTGAAAAAGTAAACTTGCTTACCACGTTTCAACCAAAATTACTATCGTGTTCAAAAATGGTTACCGAATTTATTCTTTTTGAGCCCGAAGCAGTTAAAGATATTGAACAAAATGGCAACACCTAATATTGAATCCGAAAAATACGAAGTTAGAAAAATAACAGTCGAAGGATCGAATGCCTTAATAATTTTCAAAGGCAATGAAACGGTATTGTATATCAAACCTTATTCTTTAGAAACTTCTAAAACAGTTGACCTAATTGATTTAATTACAAATTTTTTAAACAGAAAAAATGACAACAACTAAAAAACAACCAATTGCATTCTCTGGTTCCGGTTCTGCCATCGATAACTACATGAGCAGCGCACCAGTTGAAACTGTAAAAGTTGAAAATTGGGCTGGTTTTACACCAACAAAACCAAATCCAACAAAACGTAAAGTGCTATTCAGTTTAATGCATCAAGCACAATGGACAACACAGCTTCCATTTAAAGGTGAAATTCCTGATTTAATTCGACTATCTGATTTTTTACAATCTGAGAAATCACCAGTAAAAAAGAAGTTGAAAGACATGAGCGATGCAGAACTAGAGAAACTAATTGCTGCATTTAAGGGTATTGTTAAAAGTAAATTCAAGTAATGGAAAAAAGTCACTCAATAAACGAAATCTGCAAACACCAAAACAAGATTACACGTGTGCTTATAGTGACTTCAACTTGTGAAACCACAGTAGTAGAATGCGCCGATTGTGGAAAACAATTATCCGAACCTAAAACCGATTGCTAAAATGCCCATAGAACTAAAACTTTCAAAAAGCCAACTGAATACACTTGTATTTACGTTTAACTCTCTTAGCAATATTCCAACTAATAGCCGCGACGTTAAAGTAGCGCGTAGCATACTGGATAAATTGGTTTTGAAGTTTAGAAAAAAGTATTTAGAAGTAGAAAGTCAACCAACGTTTTTCACCAAAAAGAAAGTTAAAAAATACACTTTTTCATTAGAATATCATGAAGCACACTATCTCGAAAACTTTGTCACCATCATGGATGCTTTTCCGATGAATGAATATGATCGTAATGTATTAAGATTTATAAAAACAGGACTAAACCAACAATTAGCATGAGAACAATTTATATAGCTGGTAAAGTAACAGGACTTCCGGTAAAAGAGGTTAAAGCAAAGTTTCAAAAAGCTGAAGACATTCTCAAGTCACGCGGTTGGAAAACCATTAACCCAACTAAGTTGGTTAAGAACAACAAAGAGGATTGGCAGGTGGCCATGGAAATATGTTTGAACTCATTAAAACAATGCGAGGCAATTTTTATGCTGCCATGTTCAGTTGACTCACCAGGAGCACAACTAGAACTACAAACTGCAATCGAATTGAACCTTGACATTTACGGCGGCTATGAAGACCTTAATTAACTAATATGGATCAATACACAACATACAGAGCAAAAGGCAAAACCGTTGGTCTTGAATTCCTTTTTAAATATGATTTAAACGGCAATTTAAAAGTGTTTGAAATAGTCGATGGTAATTTGACTGGCGAGCAAATGAGTTGGTTGTTTAGCGGCAATTTTCCTGCCACAGAAACTATAATAAAAGCCAATTGGATGAAGCTTGAGAAATATAAAAAAGTGTTTGAAGTGACTGTTTCTCCTGCCAATTTATCCTTTGAAGCATTCTGGAAATTGTATGATTACAAGGTTGATAAGTTCCAGGCGCAAAAGTATTTCAACAAACTAAAAGAAGCCGATATCATAAAACTTTTTAACTCAACCCCAGAATATAAAAAGTTCTGCCAACGTAAAAATATACCGACTCGCTATCCATCAACGTACATAGCACAACGAAGCTATTTAGATGATTATTAAAAATTGTAACCGATTGTAACGTTTCTCGGCTATACATATGTTGT
>JAYVNT010000268.1:0-5371 GCA_043758285.1 Flavobacterium sp. | reverse complement strand
GATATTACAACCAAAATTCTTTTGGAATACAACCAATTATTGAAAGAAGATTCAAGAGTTGAAACCGTGTTACTTCCTATTCGTGATGGATTGACTGTTTCGCGTGTGATTTAATTTTTAAGAATGTATTTCTGATACAATTTGTAGCAAATAAATCCGAATATTGCCCCAAACATGTAACCCGTTAAAATATCAAACGGAAAGTGCAATCCAAGGTAAATTCTGCTGTAAGCAAAAATCAAAGGAAATAAGAACAACAAATAACTGTGTTTATAATATTTTTTCAAAATAAAAAATCCAAAAACTGTTGTTGCCATTGAGTTAGCAGCATGGCCAGAGAAGAAACTAAACGAAGAACTTGATTTTACAACTCTAATAATGTGTTTTATCTCTTCGTCATTACAAGGTCGTAAACGATGAAAATACCATTTAAAAAGATTAGAAGTTTGGTCGCAAACTAATATTAAAATAGCTGTGAAAAGGATATAAAATCCAAAATTTTTCCAACCAATTTTCTTTTGCAAAAGATAAAAAACCAGTAAAAATAATGGTGTCCAATATACTTGCTTTGTAATAATCAACCACAATCCATCAAATCGCTCAGCACCCAAACCGTTGAGAAAAATAAAAAGTTGTTTGTCTAATTGAATAATTTTTTCCAACATTATAGTTGCCTTTTTATTGGTCCAGATAAATCTTCAATATCTTTTGTAGCTTTTGCAACTTCAGGTAAAATAGTTGTGTCTAAATTTGATTTAACTTTTTCAACTTCTTCTGTAAACGTTGATGTTAATTCTTTCATTGAAGTGTCTATTCCATTAGCTTCGGCACCTTTTTGAATTTCGCTTTTGATTTCATTGGTTGCATTTTTCAATTGCGCCATGGCTTTTCCCATAGTTCTCGCTATATCAGGAATTTTTTCAGATCCAAAAAGCATTAAAGCTATAAAAATGATAAAAATTAACTCGCCACCACCAATTCCAAACATAGTTCCTGTTTTTTTTATTGAATTGCAAAGTTACTTAAATTGAGATTAGTTTTTTAATATATCCAAATATTTAGTGGCTAGATCTGAGAAGATAAAACGTGCCATCATTTTGTTTTTTGCGTTTAAAGCGCCAACTAATTTCGCATCTTCAACAGCATAATACCAAAAACCTCTAACATACTCTTTTGGAATGTGAAGGTTTTCTATAAAATATTCTTCCTTAAACATATATTCAATTTTTTGAAGCAAATATTCTTTTCTTTCTACTTTCAGTTCTTTCTTCAACATGGCTGTTCGCCCAGAGATAGCATTCAAAAGCGGATCTAAACCTGCAGAGACACCTATGAAATTTCCTAATTTTGCACTTGGATAAGCTCTTGTAGCAGTACTTAGTTTCCGTTCTGCAGGCGTGTAAAGTTTGGCGGGGCTTTGTAAGATTCCCAACGAAACTGCATTAATGTTTGGATATTGTTTGATTTCTACTTCCTCAAGTGGAATAACTTTTGCTTCTAAACTTACCACATAAAGTTGTTTGGCAGTATCATTTTCATTGATTATACATTTTTTTGTAATTGTTTGCAAACCTGAAAATTGCAATGTATCACCCACTTTTACAAACATTGAAAAGTTCCCATTTTTGTCGGTACTAGTTGCTGATTCAGAACGTAAATTAGTAACATTAACATCATTTAATTCTTTTACTTGTGTAGTTATTTTTCCTTTTAATAATGTTAATGTTTGGGCATAAGTATTCCCAAAAAATAAAAACAAGATTATACATTTAAATAACTTCATTATTCTAAATTTACGATGTAAAAATATCTTTTAGAATACTAAAAGTTTACAATCTTTTGTTAAACTTACATGTTAAAAAATAAAACTCCTTCAATGAAAAAAATGATTATTGCCAGTACATCTACCACTCATGGTGGTAACTATTTGGAATACTTATTCCCTAGTTTAGAAATTTTATTCAACGATTGTATCGAGATACTTTTTATTCCTTACGCGCGTCCCGGAGGTATTTCTCTTGATGACTACACCCAAATTGTTCGTTCGGCTTTAGCCAAAATAAATAAAACCGTAAAAGGAATTCATGAATTTGAAAATCCCATTGAAGCGATCCAAAATGCCAAAGGAATTTTTATTGGCGGTGGAAATACTTTTTTATTGGTGACGCAATTATATCAAAATGAAGTAATGGCGGTTTTGGCAAATACTGTTAAGAACGGGATTCCTTATCTGGGTTCAAGCGCAGGAAGCAATATTACTGGATTGACTATGCAAACCACAAACGATATGCCCATCATATATCCTCCAAGTTTTAAAACCTTAGGATTAATTCCTTTCAATTTAAATCCCCATTATCTTGATGCTGATTTGCAAAGCAAACACATGGGCGAAACTCGAGAAACAAGAATTAAAGAATTTCATGCATTTAATAATGCTGCAGTTCTTGGATTACGTGAAGGAAGTTGGCTAGAAGTAACCGGCGAAAAAATAATTTTAAAAGGTAATTTAACCGCGAGATTGTTTATTCAAAATCAACCTCCAAAAGAATTAAAACCAGAAACTGATTTATCTTTTCTAGGGAAATAAAAAAATCCTAAATCTTTCGATTTAGGATTTTGGAGCGGAAGACGAGGCTCGAACTCGCGACAACCAGCTTGGAAGGCTGGAGCTCTACCAACTGAGCTACTTCCGCATTTTGTGAATGCAAATATAAAGAATAACATTCTTTCGTTGCAAGTTTTTTTTAATAAAATATGGGTTCATTAAAACCTAAAGAAATTTAACGTGTAAATCATTTGAAATGAAAAAGTTGTGAAAAACACTTTCTATAAATAAAAAAGTTTAAGAAACTAATTTTGAAATAATTTCCTGTGTTGCTGAAGGATGGTAAATAAACAAACAGGATTTATCTTTAATCACATTGATGATTTTTCCATTCATTTCTACCGGAATAGCTGGACAACCTTGGCTTCTTCCCAATCTTTTGTTTTGTTTTATGAATGATTCGGAAACATAATCAGCACCATGAATTACGACAGCTCTCTCTCTTGCATTATCGTTTAATCCTTTTTCTAATCCGTCTAATTTTAAAGACATTCCATGTTTACCATTATAAATTTCGCCTGTGGCATAAAATCCAATGCTGCTTTTAAAAGATTCGGCTTGGTTTGAAAATGCATTTGCAAATTCTTCTCCCGTATTTCTACCGTGAGCCACCAAAGTTTGAAACAAAACAATATTCTTCTCTAAATCAATTACCCAAAGTCGTTTCGTATTGGAAGACCTACTGAAATCAACTAATGTCAAAATGTTTTTTTGAACTAAACCTTTTTGTTTTAATAAATAAAAACCATCTAAAGCCATGCTGAAACATTCAAAACTTGGCAAAACAAAGGAGTTCGCATCTAATTGATTATAAATAGAAACATTTTTTGAAACAGAATTAATTTCTGTTGTAGTACTAATTTTTATGGAATTTGTTTTGTTTGAAAGAGTGGTAAAAGATAGTAACACAAAAACAAAACTCAATGGAAATAGCTTATAATTCATTGACATAGATTAGGTTTAATAGTTTGACTTAGGATAACAAACATAACATAATTTTTAAATAATAAAAATATTTGATTAGTATATTAAGCTAATTTTAACCTTTTTAACTTTTTGTTTTTCATCATTTATGTTAAAAGTAAAGTTGCAAATATGAATTAAATCTTTATTTTTGTTGAATTAAAACAAGTTTTAATGCCTAAATATTCGTACTATTATAGTTGCATCTTTCTGCTTTTTATAAGCCAGATGTTTAGTCAAAAAAAGTCGTTACATACACAATTTACTGACGAAAAAATTACCGTTGACGGAAAATTTGATGAACCTGTTTGGAAAACTGCCAAAATAGCAACAGATTTTGTAATGGTTGCGCCCTATAATAATGTACCCATTCCTCCAGAAAAAAAAACCGAAGTTAAGGTTGTCTACACTAATGAAGCAATTTATGTAGCAGCTACACTCTATGATGAAGAACCAAGGTCTATTTCAAGAGAATTAACCGAGAGAGATAATTTTGCGACAGCAGATCATTTTGGAATACAACTCAATGGTTACAATGACGGTCAACAAGAATTTCGTTTTTTTGTGAGTGCTGCAGGTGTTCAAATAGATGTTTTTTATACCGAAGCCAATGGAGAGGATTTTTCGTGGAATGCTATTTGGGAAAGCAAAACACAGATCACTAATTTTGGCTGGCAAGTTGAAATGAGAATACCTTATGCTGCATTGCGATTTTCAACCGAGAAAAAACAAACCTGGGGTTTAAATTTTTATAGAGAAATTAGACGCGACAACCAGCAATATAGTTGGAATTTAATAAGCAATAAAATAAATTCTGAAAGTAACCAAGCCGGGATTCTTGAAGGGATTGAAAATATAAAAACACCAACACGATTGTTTTTAATTCCCTTTTCTTCTTATTATTTAAATGCCAATAAAACTCAAAAGACCTACGGAGAAATAAGAGGCGGGCTAGATATTAAATATGGAATCAATGATGCTTTTACGCTTGATGCTATTTTAATTCCTGATTTTGGTCAAACCAAATTTGATAATGTTGAATTAAACCTAAGTGCTTTTCAACAACAATTCAGTGAAAACAGACCTTTCTTTACAGAAGGAACCGATTTGTTCAATAAAGGCGATTTACTTTACACCCGAAGAATTGGCGAAAGTCCGTCCATTGCATTAGCTGCTAATGAAACTATCAATGAATATCCGAGTTCTATAAAACTTATCAATGCGTTTAAAGTTTCTGGAAGAACAAAAAAAGGTTTGGGAATTGGAGTTTTAAATGCAGTCACAGAACAAACAAGTGTTGAAATCAAAAACACCGATACTAATCAAACGAGATTAGAAACTTTAGCACCGGTTGCTAACTATAATGTTTTTGTGCTTGACCAACGATTTAGAACCAATTCTTCTGTTTCGTTAGTAAACACAAACGTAACTCGCAATGGTAGTTTTAGAGATGCAAATGTTTCTGCATTTGTTTGGAATTTAAACACTAAAGCCAATTCCTATCAGCTTCAAGGTAACTTTCAGTATAGTTTGATTAATGATGTTGAAGACACCAATGGTTTTAAAACATTCCTAGAATTCAATAAAACCAAAGGAAAATATCGTTTTGGACTTGGCGGAAATTATGTTTCTAAAGATTATGATAACAATGATTTAGGGATAAACTTTCAAACCCATTTTCATTCATATTATGGAAATGCTAGTTACCGTATTTTGAAACCAACCAAAACATTCAATACGCTTAGATTTAATATAAACAGTTCCTCAGAATTTGATAATAACAGCGGCAAAAATCAGGCGAAC
>JAYVNT010000267.1:0-5393 GCA_043758285.1 Flavobacterium sp. | reverse complement strand
AATGCTTTTTGAATATCATCCGAACCTTCGGAAACCGAATTGGCAATCTTGCGTACAAAATCTAATTGTGGATTATCCGATAGTTTCACTATATCATTGTTATCAGTTTGTACCTTAAAACGATTTGGATCTTTTACCGTTATCGAATTGGGTTCATTACCTTTAAGTGCCAAATTATCAATGCTGTCAAAATTCACTCCAGCGGTTGGTTGATGCGCTGTGCATTGCAAATCAAGATAACGACCAAGCCAGCCACTGTTTACATATTGATTGGAAGCAGTAGCTGTTTGCCAAATTTCTTGACTGCGAAAATGAGAACGATTGGGTTCAGGATATCCAACATTTTGAACGATGGTTAAATCGCCATTTTGTTGCATTGTGGTAAAATCTTTGAGTGCTGGATGAAACGCCATACCTTTGTTTTTACCAATAACATCGTCTTTAGACAAGGCAATTTTGGTACGCAAATCATAATACAACGGATTATCGTAAGGAATAAAAGTATTCAAACCGTCATTCCCACCATTTAACTGAATGAAAACCAAACATTGTTCGCCAATAACCAAATTGGTCTGTGAACCAAAAGCATGAAGGAAATCGGGGAGGAGCAAGGTTCCGCCAGTGAATGTTCCTGTGAGCGTGAGAAAATTTCTTCTGTTCATGACTATATTATTTGAAATTCGGGCGTTTTTATCATGTTGTTGAACAAACGCATTACAGCATTGTCGGCACTTTCGTCCTTGGGATTGAAATCATATTTTAAAATAGTTTCCCAATCTTTCTGCAGGTTTTCATCTGCTTGAAACAGCAATCTGTTTTGTAGTTCGGCAATGATGGTTTTATTGGTTCCAGCTTTGTGCCAGTTTAATGACACTTTCAGAAGTTGGTTGACACTTTCATTTACCATATCATTGTCCATAAATTTCGTTCGCCGGCTAATGTTTCTTCCATTGCATAACAAATCTGCAACATTATTTCGTTGTAAATACACTTGCGAACTCAGCCATTCTTTGCCCCCATTCCATCCTTTAACATTGGGCTGATTGAATAAATCCATGCCTTGTTGTTTCAAATAAAAAGCCACTAACTTTGGGTTTACTTGCTCGACATTTAGTTCATTCATCAGTTGCAAAATGTAAACCAATGGGTCTTTTATTTTGCTTCCGGCGTTGTCTTTAGGAAATTCTTCGGTAAAGATTTTGGTCAATAAAGGTTTGATTTCAAAATCAATTTTTCTAAAGTAATCACCATAATAATGAACCAATTCTTCGGATGGATTATCATAAATAAACCATTGCAAAATTTTTCGGGTAATCAAATACGGGATGGCTTTTTGTTCAAAAATAATATCAATTATTTCATCGGCTTTGAACTTTCCGGTTTTGCCAAAATAGGTAATGGTGTCATCGTTTTCAAGAAATGGTCTGTATTGTGCATGGTCTTCACCAAGGTTTAGTCCAGCCAAACCTTTGGCTCCGTTTTTAATATCATCTTCTGTATAATTGCCAATGCCGAGTGTAAAAAGTTCTAGCAATTCTCTGCTTAAATTTTCATTGATATCATCTCTTTTATTATCAACATTGTCCAAATAACGAACCATTGCATTCGATTGTATAATCTTTTTTGTCAAGGTTTTGAAGTTTCCAAATGCATTTTCTCTCAGGATTTGATTGTGTTGAAATACCCAATGATTGACTTTTACTTTTTGATAAGTACACACAAAATGATTGTGCCAAAAGCAGGTCATTTTTTCACGTAGCGGAAATTCATCAGCAATCATTTTCTGCAACCACCACGCTTTCATTTCGAATGAGACTTTGAGTTCCACTTTCAGTAATTCTTTGACGTTTTCAGGATTTGAACTTTTAATTTCTTGACGTTTTGCCTTTAATTCCTTTAGTGATTTCGGGCTGTTATCTAACAAACTAGGTACTTTTTTATCAAAAGAGGAAGTAAAAGACTTTTCAAGAAACCTAGACAAACCCATTTGTTCAATAGTTTTACTTTGCTTACTGGAAAAACCCAAACGAAGTGACCAAAGTGTGTTCTTATCCATTGCTGTGTAGAAATATATTGTAAACTATGACTTTTAAATATAAGAAAGGTTTAAATCAAAAATCGAACTAAAAATTAAAAATAATGTATCTTTGACTCGAAGCTTTTTTGCTTAATAGGCGAAGCAAATCAAATTGTTACAGCATGATTATCATACAAACCGAGACAAAACTAGAGCACTATTTTCAGCAATTTCGTCAAAATATTATTGGAATTGACCAAGAGTTTGAAACACCTTTTGGGAAAAAGAAAATAGTTTACACCGATTGGACTGCGAGTGGAAGATTGTACCGCCCAATTGAAGAAAAACTAATGAATGAATTTGGTCCTTTTGTGGCTAATACACATACGGAAACAACCGTTTCAGGAACAGCCATGACGATGGCGTATCAAGAAGCAAAGCACATCATAAAACGTCATGTAAATGCCAATGATAATGATGTTTTAATCAACACAGGGACAGGAATGACAGGTGTTGTTAATAAGTTTCAACGTATACTGGGCCTTAAAATTCCTGAAAATCTTGCAGCGTTTACCAATATTCCCGCAGCGTTAAAACCCATAGTTTTTATTTCTCACATGGAGCATCATTCCAATCAAACTTCGTGGCTGGAAACTCGTGCCGATGTGGTAGTTATTCCCGCTAATGAAGACGGTTTATTTTGCTTGGAAGAACTCAAAATTTTGCTTGAAAAATATAAAGACAGAAATTTTAAGATTGCATCAATCACTTCCTGTTCTAACGTTACAGGGATTAGAACACCTTATCATGAAGCGGCTAAAATTATGCATCAAAACAATGGGGTTTGCTTTGTAGATTTCGCTTGTTCTGGCCCTTATGTTGAAATTGATATGCATCCCGATGATGAAAGCTATTTAGACGCTATTTTCTTCTCGCCGCATAAATTTCTTGGCGGACCAGGAACTTCTGGAGTTTTGGTTTTCAACAAAAATTTATACAATAATAATATTCCTGATTGTCCCGGTGGTGGAACAGTGAGTTGGACAAATCCTTGGGGCGAACACAAATATATCGACAATATTGAAGATAGAGAGGATGGTGGAACTCCTGGTTTTCTACAAGTGATAAAAACGGCATTGGCAATACAGTTGAAAGAGCAAATGGGTGTAATGAATATTTTAGAAAGAGAACACGAACTTGTTGATTATGTTTTTTCAGAATTGAATAACGTTGGCAATCTTCATATTTTAGCCAATCAACATCAAGAAAGGTTAGGCGTGATTTCATTCTATATTGATGGGTTGCATTTTAATCTTGGAGTGAAATTATTGAACGATAAATTCGGAATACAAACGCGTGGTGGTTGCAGTTGCGCCGGAACGTATGGTCATTATCTTCTACACGTTGACCAAGAAGCATCACATGATTTGGTGTGCCAGATCACCTCTGGCGATTTAATCAAAAAACCAGGATGGATTAGAATGTCAATTCATCCAACAACAACTTCAGACGAAATTCAAATGGTTTGTGAGAGCATTAAAGCATTAGCACAACAACATGAAGAATGGGCAAAAGACTATCAATACAATCCAACAACTAATGAGTTTGTTCACAGGAAAGCTTTACATCAGGAAAAAGAAATGGTAAAAAATTGGTTTAAGTTCTAACTTAATTAATCATTATTTCTTCCTATGTTTCCATCGTTTGTGCGTCCATAAATAAAATTCAGGTGCTTCATAAATTTGTTTTTCAACACGATTTAAGAAATCATTTGTAATTTCATAATTAGGCACTTCTTTTGGATTTTCTGCCATTAGTTCAAAAGTAGCTTCATAATAACCACGCTTGATTTTTTTTGTGCGTAAAAAAATCACATTCATATTAAATCGTTTAGCAAGCATTTCAGCACCAGTATGAACAGGAACTTCTATTCCCATAAAGGTATGCCAATGAAAAGTAGCTGATAATTGTGGCGATTGATCACTAGCAAAACCATATACACCAAGATGACCCGTTTCGGCATTCTTTTTTATGCTAGGAATAGTTTCACGTGTAGTAATTAAAGTGGCTCTAAATTTCGAACGAATATCTTTTACGAGCTTATCAAAATATTTATTAGATAATTTTTTATAAATACCATAACCTTCAAAGTTAATGTGATAATTCATAGAAACTGCCCATTCATAAGAGGCATAATGAGCACAAAGCAAGGCAATGCTTTTTCCTTTTTTTTCTAAATCAAGATATAAATCTAAGTTGGTAAACACATAACGTTTCTCCATTTCTTTTTGAGAAATTGTCATTGTTTTTATCGTTTCTAAAAACATATCACACATGTGGTGATAGAATTTTTTTTCGATTTCCAATCGTTCTTTTTCCGACAAATGAGGCAATGCCATAGCGATGTTTTCTCTAACTATTTTTTTGCGATAACCAATCACATAATAGACTAAAACATAAACACAATCTGAAATTAGATAGAATACTCTAAAGGGTAATTTTGAAATCAACCAAAGGATTGGGTATACAAGAATAAAAACAAGAAATTGCATGCGTTTTAATTTTTAGGCAAATATAAAGTTAAAACTTATTTTAACGTCCTCTATTTAACAATTGCTAAAGAAGTATTATTATTTTTACTGAAATATTTCAAATGATGGATGACTTTTTTTTATTAGCCATAATTGCTGCCAACGTTTTATTTAGTATTAAAGGATTTAACGATGAAAGCTTTTTTAGAAAGTATCAATTTCATGTGGGAAGCATTCGTGCTGGTGAGCAATTTCGGATGATTACTTCGGCTTTTCTTCATGCTGATATTGTTCATTTAGCGTTTAATATGATTGCTTTATACTCTTTTGCTCCAGTAGTTTCTCAAACATTAGGCAATGTAACTTTTCTGTTAATTTATGCAACAAGCTTAATTTTCGGCAGTTTACTCACCATGGTTTTTCATGGAAATGATTATAGTTATAGAGCAGTTGGTGCCTCTGGTGCTGTTACGGGAATAATATATTCGGCTATTTTATTATATCCTGATATGACTATTGGCATTTTTGGAATTATTCCAATGCCTGCTTACATTTTCGGAATTGGCTATTTGTTGTATTCTATTTATGGAATGAGAGCCAAGAATGATAATATTGGACATACAGCGCACTTTGGTGGAGCGATTGGTGGTTATGCAATAACCTTATTAAAAGACCCAATACTTTTTGAAGAACACACCTTTATGGTTATATTATTGGCTGTTCCAATTATTATTCTTTTTGCAATGGCAAAAATGGGAAAATTATAATTGGCACAACTTTTGGAAATACAGAAACAACAATCAAATAAAAAAACAGTATGAAAAAAGCATTTTTAATTTTAGCAA
>JAYVNT010000266.1:0-5483 GCA_043758285.1 Flavobacterium sp. | reverse complement strand
AATTTCAATGGATAGCAGTTTTGAGTATCATTGGTTTTCGTTATATTTTTACTTGGATTGTCATGGGATTTGCAGCCGGAAAACTAAAAGAAAAAGATGTAATGTATTGGTTTCCTATTATTGAAATCGTTTTGATTTTTACACAACTGAATATATTTATTACCAATACTTTTTCAAAACCTGTACATTGGAAATAAATCCACATATAGAAAAAGCGAAGAAAGGCGACCAAGTTGCTTTTACCTTTTTGCTTGACCATTACTGGAATGAAGTCTATGGTTTTATGCTCAAACGCACCGAAAATGAAACTGATGCGGAAGATATTACCATCGAAACTTTTTCAAAAGCTTTTGACAAAATTGCTACATACAATCCTGAATTTCAGTTCAACACTTGGCTGATTGCTATTGCTAAAAATGTACATATTGATATGCTTCGCAAAAAGAAATCTACTCATTTTGTAGAAATCACAGACGAAGAAGACCAACAAGCATATAATGTTGCCGACACTTCACCATCGGTAGAAGATGCTTTGATTACGGAGCAAAATCTATCGCAATTGTTGCAATATATCAAAGAATTGAAACCACATTATCAAGAAGTGATTCAGCTTCGGTATTTTCAGGAAATGAGTTACCAAGAAATAGCAGAGCAACTCGATGAACCTTTGAGCAACGTCAAAATTAAATTACTTCGTGCCAAAAAACTACTGGCAGAAATCATCGAAAACAAAAAATAATTATTTATTTCGAATGTTTTTTCCCTTTTGAACATGCCCAATTTTAAAGGCATTTCAATTTTTATTTATAAAAAAATACACTTTTATATACTTTTATTTAATTTCTTGCGTTATATAATAAACACTCTTGCTTATGTAACATAGATACTTAACCTTTAAATCATTTCATTATGTCAAACGTTAGTATTTATGAGAAAAACTGGACTGATCTAGTTTTTGAAGACAAAAACAAAGCTTATGGTGCGTATCAATTACGCCAAGAAAATCCTCGAACCACACTGATTGCTTTCTTTAGTGGTATTCTATTTATTTTTTCTATAATCGGTTTATGGTTATTATTCTCCTCTTTTGATAAAAAACCTGACGAAATAATTATCAGTTGTCCAATAGGTCCAAAAATTACACCGGTAGATTTAGACCCAAAAACGGAACCTTTAAAACCGAAAGTGGAAACAACTCAAAGTTCAAGTGTTAATAAACCTAATAAGTTTCAAAAATTGGTTGTAGCTGAAACTCAAAAAGACAATGTTGATGTGCCTAAAAACACTGACATAATTCCCGAAACTACTCCAACTACTGGTCAAGGAACGGCAACAGGAACTGGAATTAACACGCCAAGTGACGGTGGAAATTCAACTGGTACAATTTCTATTCCTCTTACTGATAACAGTCCAAAAGGTATTGGTGAACTTGACCGACTTCCAGAATATCCTGGAGGCATTGCTAAATTCTATAACTATGTGGGTAACACTATCGAAAAACCTGATGCTGATTATAGTTCAAGTTCTATGAGTGTTACTATGTCTTTTGTAATAGAAAAAGACGGCACTATGACGGATATTAAAGTGTTACGAAGTTCAGACAAAAACCTTGAAAAAGAAGCCATTCGTGTTTTGAAAGCATTGAAAACAAAATGGTCGCCAGGTTTTAAAAATGGCGAAAAAGTGAGAACATTGTACTTGCTTCCAATTAAAGTTACACTATAGAAAATAAACAATTTTTTTTTACTGTAAACCTGACCTGTTTTATAACATCGTCAGGTTTATTATTTTTAATAAATAGTGTAAAACTTTTAGAAACTAAAGCTATTGATTTAAGTTTAATAACGGTATTATTGTATTACGAATTACAATTATGAAGTTTACTTTAATAACCTTTCTTTTATCAACATTAATCTACTTTTCCAGTCCAAAAACTGGTGGTTGTTTTTTGAATTCCAGTAAAGGTAATCCCGATGATAGTTTGCATGTTTCTTCGCCTTTTCCCATTAAAATGGGAAACGTTTCTGAAGTTTATGTCAACGAAAAAAGACATTTTATAGACTCGTTTTACAACAAAAATATCAACTCACCTTTTTACAGCGGCGGATTTATTGTAGTGAAAAATGGTCGTGTGCTTTATGAAGATTATAAAGGATATGCCGATGTTAGAACGGGAAGAAAAATTGATGCTTCCACTCCTATTCATTTGGCGTCGGTTAGCAAAGTGTTGACTTGCACTGCTATTTTAAGATTGGTACAACAAGACAATATCATGCTGGACCAAAAAGTAACCGATTGGCTTCCAAAGTTTCCTTATCCGAATACAACTATCAAAACCTTGCTCAATCACAGAAGCGGTTTGCAGCATTATGCAAACTTTCCTGCGCTGATGAAAAAAGGGTGGAACAAAAAGAAAGTGCTTTCTAATCAGGATGTTTTTGATTTGTTGGTTCAAAACAAATTCAAATTACGAACTCCAAATGATACGCATTTTGATTATTGCAATACCAACTATATAATCTTAGCATTAATTATCGAGAGAGCAACGGGTTTAAATTATCGTCAAGCGATGCAGGAATTGGTCTTCAAACCATTAGGGATGAAAAATACCTATGTTTTCAACTATGATACCGATAGAGAAACTGCTTCAAAATCCTATAGAGGCAACACTATTTTCCCGTGGGATCAATTTGATAAATTGTATGGCGACAAAAATATTTATTCCACACCAAGAGACATGGTCAAATTCGATTTGGGAACTTATTCGCCTGCTTTTATAAAACCAGAACTTTTGCAAGAAGCTTATTTTGGTTACAGTGCTGGTCATGTGGCAAAACCAATTAAAGACTATGGATTGGGAATGCGTATGCGGTTTTTACCTCCAACCGGCGAAAAAATGATCTATCACAACGGCTGGTGGCACGGAAACAATACTTCGTTTGTGCCAGTGAAAAAAGATACCGTTACTGTGGTTTGCTTAGGAAATAAATATTCAAACAGACCGTATTCTACCCTGAGTATGGTGAGTAGTCTATTTTATAAAAAGAAAACTGAAATTGAAACGCCTTTACCAACGGAAACTGAAACTGGCGAATAATTACGCTTTAACCAAATAAATTCCGTCTTCTTTGATTTCGATAAGTTTGTCTTTGTAGAGTGAACCGATGGCTTTCTTGAATGTCTTTTTGCTCATCTTCAACACCGTTTTAATATCTTCTGGATGGCTGTTGTCGTTCAATCGAAGGAAACCTCGGCTGGCTCTAAGTTCATCCAATATTTTCTCAGCATTTGGTTCGATGTTTTCGTAACCTTGTTTTTGCAGCGTAACATCTATTTTATGATCTGGACGAATGGTTTTGATATAACCCGTCATTCTATCGCCAAGCCGAATATCTTCATACACTTGGTCTTTGTACAACAATCCTTTGTGAATATCATTGATGATTACGTTAATCCCCAATTCGGTAATGTGTGAAATAATTAAATCAACTTCATCGCCTTCGGCAACGGTTAGTTCCTCATTTTTCAAAAACTGATTGGTTTTGCTGGATGCCATTAACCTGTTTGTCTTTTCATCCATGAAGGCAAAAACAAGATACCGTTTCCCTTTTTCCATCGGTCGTGCTTGCTCTTTGAACGGAACAAACAGATCTTTTTCCAATCCCCAATCGAGGAAAGCACCAAAATTGTTGACATAATTCACCCGAAGCAATCCAAATTCATCCATCAAAATATAAGGTTCTAATGTCGTAGCCACAGGTCGTTCTTCATGGTCAAGGTAGACAAAAACAATCAGCTCATCGCCTATTGTGTATTCCTTTGGGACATATTTTACAGGTAATAAAACATCATCCTTTCCATCGGTTAAAAAAAGCCCGACTTTGGTTTCTCTGTCTATTTTGAGTGTGTTGTAATGTCCTATTTCCATGGTGAATGCTGGTAATTTTGATGGGCAAAGATAGAAATTAGATTTTAGATATCGGATTTTAGATTTTTAGATTATAGAAATTGACATTGATATTGAATTTCGTAGTTTTACATTTGTAACAAAACCTATACATTCTATACTAACTCGGCTATGAGTGACAACTTGGAACAATTATTTGTAAAACAATTAAAGGACAATCAGAACATTATTCACAAGATATGTAGGTTGTATACCAATGATGAAGATGCACATAAAGATTTGTTTCAGGAAGTTACGATACAGCTTTGGAAAGCATTCCCAAAATTTAGAGGTGAATCTAAATTCTCAACTTGGGCATATCGTGTGGCACTAAACACTGCCATTACACTCTACAGAAAAAGTACGCGAAGTATTGCTACCACTAGCTATGAACCGCAAAAACATTTTCTGCAACAAGACGACTACAACTTTGAAGAAGAAGAACAAATCAAGTTGATGTATCAAGCGGTGCAACAGTTGAATGATATCGAAAAAGCGCTGGTCTTCCTCTATTTAGAGGACAAAGATTATACAGAAATATCAGAAACACTCGGTATTAGCGAAGTAAATGCGCGGGTAAAAATGAACCGGATTAAAGGAAAATTAAAAAAAATATTAAATCCCTAAGGATATTATGGAAGAGTTGGATTTATTAAAAAAGGCGTGGCAAAAAGACAGCCATTCGTACGAACAAATTTCGGAAGTCGAGATATATAAAATGCTGCATGCAAAATCATCCTCTGTTGTAAAATGGATATTTTATATCAGTTTGTTAGAACTTGCCTTTGGTTTTATAATCGGATTGGTGATGTCTTTCACCAAATACGACACCCGAAATGTTGAATTATTAAAAAAATGGAACATTTACGAGCTCTACATTGGCTTTAGTGTCCTGATTTATGTGGTTGTTTTTTACTTCATCTACAAGTTTTATTTGATGTACAAAAACATCTCCGTAGTTGATAACACCAAGCAGCTGCTGAGTTCTATTTTGAAAACACGCAAAGTGGTCAAAAACTATGTACTATTCAATTTGTGCACCTTTGCCCTGCTGTTTATAACCATTTTTAGTCTCGGTTTATATCACGGATACATCGATGCTATGATGAAAAACGGTGTCGAACATCCTGTCATTCCTGTAAAAAAAGCCATTATCTGTATTTTTATTGTGGTAATTGCAACCATGGTGTTGACCTTTTTAGTCTGGTTGTTTTACCGACTTTTATACGGTATCTTGTTGCGAAAACTAAAACGCAATTACGAAGAATTAAAGAAAATAGATTTGTAAATGAAAGTCCCGCTAGGGACTTTTTTTTAATCGCCTCAAAAATATGCTTGAAAAAATAAAGATTCAGCTGCTTAATTAAGACCTCCCTTGCTTAAATTAAGCACTACCCCTCTTAATTAAGCCCTACTACTCTTAAATTAAGGCACCCTACTCTTAATTAAGCCCTACTACTCTTAAATTAAGGTACCCTACTCTTAATAAGCAGCTTTTTGCTGCTTCGAAGAGGTTATTAGCTGCTTCGAAGCAGCT
>JAYVNT010000265.1:0-5486 GCA_043758285.1 Flavobacterium sp. | reverse complement strand
GAATTGAAAGTATTTTAAAAACATTTGCAGGCGTAAATTCAAACAACGAATTAAGTACACAATACTCAGTTCGGGGTGGGAATTATGATGAAAACTTGGTTTATGTAAATGAAATCGAAGTTTATCGACCATTCTTAATTCGTTCAGGACAACAAGAAGGATTGAGTTTCACAAACACGGAAATGGTTCAGAATGTAGATTTTTCTGCTGGTGGATTTCAGGCAAAATACGGTGATAAACTATCTTCTGTTTTGGATATTACTTATAGAAAGCCAACCAAATATGGCATTGCAGCAGAAGCGAGTTTTCTGGGTGGAAGTTTGACTGGAGAAGGTATTTCTAAAAATAAAAAATGGTCCGCAATCACGGGAATTCGTTATCGCGACAATTCACTTCTGGTAAATAGTCAAGAAACACAAACTAATTTCAGACCTACTTACACGGATGTTCAAACTAACGTAAATTTCAATCCAAATAAAAAATGGCAGTTTAGTTTCTTGGGTAATATTTCTCAAAACAAATACAATTACCAACCCTTAACCCGTCAGACCAATTTTGGAACTATTGATGAACCAATAGCACTACAAGTTTTTTATGAAGGGCAAGAAAAGGATAAATACCAAACCTTTTTTGGAGCGTTGAAAACCAATTTCGTTGCAAATGAAAACAATACCTTTAAACTCATAGGTTCTATATATCACACCCAAGAACAGGAGTATTTTGATATTTTTGCCGCTTATTATTTAGGACAAGTAGATACTAATATTGGCTCTGAGACTTTGGGACAAGTTACTTTTAATCGTGGTATTGGAACACAATTAAACCATGCCCGTAACGATTTGGATGCTTTGATTGTCAATGCAGAAATCAAAGGGACACATCAACTTAATAACAAAAAACATCAAATAGATTGGGGCTTTAAATACACTCGCGAAAATATTCGCGACAGAATTGTAGAATGGGAAGTTATAGATTCTGCGGGTTTTTCTATCAATCCGCCACCTTTCCATGTTCCAAATAACCAGCCCTACAATCCTTATACAGGACCATTGGTTCCCTATAAAAACGTGAGAGCTACCAATTTTGTGGATATTAATCGGTTTTCAGGATATGCGCAATGGAGTACCAAAACTAAAATTGGAGAAAATCAATTATGGATTACTGCTGGTTCGCGTTTTCACAGTTGGCTAGTTTCTGGCGATGCAATATCGAATGCAAATAGGCAAACAGTTTTCAGTCCAAGAGCGCAATTGGCTTTTAAACCCGATTGGAAAAAAGATATGTTGTTCCGTTTGTCTGTTGGTTATTATCATCAACCGCCGTTTTATCGTGAGTTGAGAGACCAGAATGGTGTTGTTAATCCGAATGTAAAAGCGCAACAATCGATTCATTTTGTATTGAGTAATGATTATAATTTCAAGATGAATAATCGTCCGTTCAAGTTGGTTACTGAAGCGTATTATAAAACGATGACCGATGTCAATACTTACACATTGGAGAATGTTAGAATACGTTATCGAGCCAATAATGACGCTGTTGCCTATGCTTACGGACTGGATTTGCGACTTAATGGAGAATTCGTTCCGGGGACAGAATCGTGGTTGAGTTTTGGCTATATGAAAACCGAAGAAAATCAAAACGACAAAGGATATATTGCCCGACCAACAGATCAACGATTGAAATTTGGAATTCTATTTCAAGATTATATGCCAAATATTCCCAACATGAAATTGTATTTGAATTTGGTTTACAATACAGGTTTGCCAGGCGGTTCGCCATCCTATGCTGATTCATATACTTATCAAAGTCGTTTGCGAGATTATCGTCGTGCCGATGTGGGCTTTTCCTATGTATTGACTGAAAGAAATAACGAAAGACCAGACGGACATTGGTTAAAGAAATTCAAAGATTTGTCTGTTGGTTTTGAGATTTTCAATTTGTTTAATAACCAAAATGCGATAACCAATACATGGGTTCGCGATGTATATACCAAAAATCAATACGGAATACCAAACTATTTGACCACGCGAGTTTTCAATATTAAACTCACGGCGAGATTATAGAAATAATTCACTAATTTTGAGTGTCTAATTATACGAAAATGAAAAATTATCTTCCTTATACAACCATAATTCTAGTGCTGCTTTTTGCAAGTTGCAAAAAAGAAGAAGCAACGAAACCAAAGGTGATTTATGAAAACACTTCAAAATCAAAACCTGAGGTTAAAGTTGACACCAATCAAATTGAATTAGCCGATTTGCCAATCAATATGGAAGGAACGAATATTTTAATTCATCCCGTAGGAGTAATGACAGGAAACGGAAAAGGGATTAAATCTTCCAATGATTCGGAGGAAAGCTATACGGTTTCTAATTATGGGGAATATCAAATAACGGGTTATTTGAAAAATTTGAAGTTTCAAGAAATAGGTAAGGATACTATTTATTCATTGACAAACAAGCAAATTTTGATAGAAACAGCTACGTATCTTAAAACCTTTGCCGATAAAAACAAACAACAATTATTAGTTTATACTTTGTCGGATATGGATACTAATAAAGACGGAAAATTAGACAGTACTGATATAAAATCGTTGTATATAAGTACTATTTTAGGTCAAAAGTTTACCAAACTTTCTGCTGATTTTCAAGAATTAATTGATTGGAAAGTTATCGAATCAAAAGGGCTTTTGTTTTTCAGAACTATTGAAGACACTAATAAAAACGGAGCATTTGACTCAGAAGACAAGTTGCAATATCATAAAATAAATCTATTAGATAAAGATTGGAAAGCAACTAATTATAATCCTCTTTAAAATATTTTAGCATATTGCCCGACAAAAAGCAATCCTATCGCAAACAATTATAAATTTATTGGGATAACAGTTTTATTATCTAAAGTATTCATTAACAATATTCACTTTCTTAAAGCAAATAGATACTAGTGTCAGGACATAGTAGAATTAATCAGCTTTATTTTTTCCAATAGAAATTATTACGCCAATTATAAGCGATAAAGCAATAAAACCTAACGAAATCCATTCTGGAATTTCCATAAAATCAAGTAGTAACATTTTAAGACCAACGAAACTTAATATGGCAATCAAGCTATACTCTAAATAATTGAATTTTTCTAACATATTCGCTAAAAAGAAATACATTGAACGAAGTCCAAGAATAGCAAAAATATTAGAACTAAAAACTAAAAAAGGATCAGAAGTTATTGCTAATATTGCTGGAACACTATCCAACGCAAAAAGCATGTCCATTACTTCTACAACTAACAATGCAACAAAAAGAGGAGTTGCATGATTGACATTATTAATTTTTATAAAAAAATGTTCTTTTTCTGTATGACTTGTTATGGGAATAATTTTTCCAATGATTCTGTATACTAAAGATTCCTTTGGAACAAAGACTTCTTCCTCTTTTTTGAATAACATTTTGAAAGCAGTAAATAGTAAAAACGCTCCAAACAAATAAGTCATCCAACTGAATTTGTTTATCAATACAACTCCAAAGAAAATCATCAATCCTCGGAAAAGAATAGCACCTAATATTCCCCAGAATAAAACTCTGTGTTGGTGTTTTTGCGGAATCCTAAAAGAAGCAAAAATTACAGCAATTATAAAGATATTGTCTATACTTAGAGATAATTCGATAAGATAACCAGTTATATATTTAATTGTTGCAACGGCAGGTTTAATTCCTGTTGGATTAGCAATGTATTCATTACTGTATAACCAATGTACAACTCCGGAAAATAAAAAGGATAATGAAACCCAAATAGCAGTCCAAATTCCAGCTTCTTTTGAACTGATGATGTGTGGAGTTTTATTGAAAACACCTAAATCTAAAGAAAGAAAAACAAAAATTGCAACTAAGAATAATATCCAAACTAACATAGTATATGATTTTGATATTACAAATATAGCAGATTGAATAGTTAGGGATTGTTTTTCAACTAATTAATAAGCTTTACTTATAAAACAACATTTTTTATTTAACCCCTAAAAAAATAGGGTATAATTATTTTTTAATTAAAATAATATTATATTTGTATCAAATTAATAGGGTGTAACATTAAAAATTAAAATTTATGTCAACTTTACGTTTCCAAGCATTAAAAGATGCATCAGGTAGAAAACCTGTAAAATTTGAAGAAGCCGGAAGAAAATCAGACCTTTTCGGTTCAAATGTGTTTAATAACAAAGCAATGAAACAGTTCTTAACTGCAGATGCTCACAAAGGTGTAAAAGACGCTGTACAGCACGGAACTAAAATTGACAGAAAGCTTGCCGACTACATTGCAATGGGAATGAAAGAATGGGCTTTGTCAAAAGGTGTAACTCATTACACACACTGGTTTCAACCATTGACAGGATCAACTGCAGAGAAACATGATGCTTTTTTTGAAACTTCGTATGATGGTTCAGATGCAGTTGAAAAATTTGGTGGCGGACAATTAGTGCAACAAGAACCAGATGCATCTTCTTTCCCAAATGGTGGAATTAGAAATACCTTCGAAGCACGTGGATATACTGCTTGGGATCCAACATCTCCCGCCTTTATTTTCGGGACAACATTATGTATTCCTACCGTTTTTATCTCTTATACAGGTGAAGCTTTAGATTATAAAACGCCACTTTTGCGTGCGTTAAATGCGGTTGACGAAGCAGCTACAGATGTGTGTAAATATTTTGATAAAAATGTAAAAAAAGTAACCGCAACTTTAGGATGGGAACAAGAATATTTCTTGGTTGATGCTGCTTTGGCAAATTCTCGTCCGGATTTAGTGATGACTGGCCGAACTTTATTGGGTCATACTTCTGCAAAAGGGCAACAACTTGATGATCATTATTTTGGTTCAATTCCGTCTCGTGCACTGAATTATATGAGAGAATTGGAAGAAGAATGTATGTTGCTGGGAATTCCAGTAAAAACGCGTCACAATGAAGTAGCACCAAATCAATTCGAATTGGCTCCAATTTTTGAAGAAACCAATTTAGCTGTTGACCACAATTCATTGTTGATGGATGTAATGTCAAAAGTGGGCGAACGTCATGACTTTAAAGTGCTTTTCCACGAGAAACCTTTTCAAGGTGTAAACGGTTCAGGAAAGCACAACAACTGGTCAATGGCTACTGATACGGGTGTAAACTTACTATCTCCAGGAAAAACGCCAATGAGTAACTTGCAGTTTTTATCGTTTTTTATCAATACAATTAAAGCAGTAAACGATTATGAAGAATTGCTTCGCGCTGCGATTGCAACAGCAAGTAACGATCACAGGTTAGGCGCTAACGAAGCGCCACCAGCCATCATTTCAGTTTTCATCGGACAACAATTAACAAAAGTTTTAGCTGAATTAGAAGGCGTAACCAAAGGGAAATTATCTCCAGAAGAAAAAACAGATTTAAAATTAAATGTTGTTGGTAAAATCCCTGAAGTGATATTGGATAACACCGACAGAAACAGAACATCACC
>JAYVNT010000264.1:0-5648 GCA_043758285.1 Flavobacterium sp. | reverse complement strand
AATATTCGGATAGAAATTACACAAGATTTGTAACCTATGGTGGCGTAAATCATGAAGCTAAGACTTGGAGTTTGGGCGGTTATTTATATTCTGAAAATGATGTGAAAAACCAACCTTTGCAACAAAATTTATCTAGCGAACAAGTTGCAATTTTGAGTAATGCTGGAGATAATGTTAACTTAATGAATGCACCATCAGCGTATTTAGACACCTATTCAGCTAATAAAATTTTATACAAAAAAATAATTATCAGCGGAGTTGAGGTTTTTGAGAATTCCAATGACCCTAATGATGAATTGTACAATGTGAAATTCACCTTTGTTGGTCTTAACCAAGGAAGTTACATTTTGACCAATTCTAATTCCAATGGTAAAATTTATCAATATGTGGGGCTGACAAGCCCAATTGTAAACCGAAATTATGAACCAATAACGCGATTAGTTGCACCAACAAAAATTCAAATTGCGACCGTTTTAGGGAAATACAATCCGAATGAAAAATCTTCCGTTGATTTTGAAGTTGGTGTGAGCAATAATGATTTGAATTTGTTTTCTTCGCTTGATGATAACAATAATAAAGGCGTAGCTGGAAAACTAAATTTTAAGCAACGGTTGTTTTCAAAAAAATGGCAGATTGATGCTTTTGGGAATTATCAATATGTGCAGGAAAATTTCAAAACAATCGAACGTTTGTTTAATATTGAGTTCAATCGCGATTGGAATTTAACGATATTTCAAGGCAACCAAAGTTTGCTGATTAACGGCTTGAGTTTTATTCTTCCCGAAAAAGGAAAGCTAACGTATCAGTTTGAAAAGCTGGATTTCTCCAAAAGTTTTTCAGGAAACCGTCATAGTATAAATGGATTGTTTAAACTCAAAAACTGGAATATTCTTCAAAATAGCAGCTATTTAAAAAGCGATGGCGATTATGCTAATTCAACCTTTATTAGAAACCAATCACAGGTTAAGTATCATTTCAAAAACAATTGGATTGGAAATAGTTTGCGTTTGGAAAACAACAAAGAGAAATTGGTTGCAACACAACAATTAACTCCTTTAAGCCAAAGGTTTACAGAATATGGTGCTTTTATTGGTCGTGGTGACAGCACTAAAGTTTTTGTAGAATTAGGTTATTTGCAACGCCTGAACGATAGTTTGCAAAATGGTTTTCTGCGAAGAGTAAATACTTCACAATCTTATTATTTAAAATCTAAATTACTACAAACCAAAAAAAGCGATTTGGCTTTATTTGTTAATTATAGAAACCTAAAATTTGTTTATGAAACACGAGAGAATGAACCGTCATTGAACTCAAGAGTATTATATAATGATCAATTTTTCAATCAGTTGATGCTGCTCACTACGGCTTATGAAACAACATCGGGAACCATTGCGCAACAGGAATTTACTTATTTAGAAGTTCCGCCAGGACGTGGCGTTTACACTTGGAATGATTACAATGGTAACGGAATTCAGGAATTGCAAGAGTTTGAAGTGGCACCATTTCCTGACCAAGCGAAATATGTTAGAGTGTTTTTGCCCAATCAAATTTTTGTAAAAACGCATCAAAATAAATTTTCTCAATCTATGACTTTAAATCCAATTCAATGGCAAAATTCAGCAGGTTTCAAAAAGGTTTTGTCGCATTTTTATAACCAAACTTCCTTTTTAATCGAGCGAAAAATAAAGCGTAATGGAGATAATTTCGACCTTAATCCATTTTCAACTTCCAACGAAAATTTATTGGGATTAAACACCAGTTTTAGAAACAGTTTGTTCTATAACAGAGGAAAACAAAACTATTCTGTCACTTATACTTTTATCAATAACAAGTTAAAAGCGTTACTTTCTATTGGTTCACAAGAAAGTAAAAATAGTTCTCATCAATTGCAATACCAGCATTTACTTCAAAAAACTTGGTTGTTTACGATGACTTCTAAAACTACTAATACAATATTGTTTTCCGAAAATTACAGTAGTAAAAACTTTGAAATCAATGCGTATGAAATCAATCCGAAAATTTCTTATTTGTTCAATAAAAATGCCAGCTTGGATATTTTTTATGAATATCAAAACAAAAAAAACCAAACTGGAAATTCCGAAAAGTTACTTCAAAATAGATTTGGGGTATCGTTTTCTTATGCTAGCGAAAAGAAGTTTACAATGAACGGAGAGTATTCTCTATATCAAAATAAATTTGATGGTGATGAACAATCTGCGGTGGCTTTTCAAATGTTGGAAGGTTTACAACCCGGAAAGAATATGACTTGGCGATTGTTATTGCAAAAAAACCTAACCCAATTTTTAGATATTAACATCAATTATCAAGGTAGAAAAACAGAAACCAGCCAAACGATTCATACCGGAAACATACAATTAAGAGCATATTTTTAAATGGAATACTTTTTGTATTTAAAAAATCACTAATTTTAAATTCAATTAACAAAATATACAAATCATGAAAAAACTAATTTTATTATGTGTGGTATTTGTCTTCTCAAATACATTTTTTGCTCAAACAGTAAAAGAAAAAGCCAAAGCAAAAACCGAAAAAGCTGCAGCCGCCAAAAAAGAAAAAGCAGCAATGGTTAAAGAAGAAAAAGCTAAAGCAAAAAAAGAAGCTGCCAAGGATGCAAAAAAAGCGGAGAAAGAAGCAACAACTAAACTTAAAAAAGAAAAAAAGGAACTTGAAACAAAAACAAAAAAAGATGGAACACCAGACAAACGTTTTAAAGAGACGGCAAATGATGACCCTAAACTTAAAAAAGACGGAACGTTAGATAAGCGTTATACGAAAGATGACAAAGGAAACAATGCTTCGGCAATGGGACAAAAAAAATCGGCAGAAGGCAAACCAAAAGCAGCAGCAAAAGTAAAAAAATCACCAGCTGAAGAAAAAGAAGACATGAGAGAAACTGCAGCTTCAAAAGTAGCAGAGAGAAAAGTTGCCGATAAAGCAACAGGAACTTATAAAGGTAAAAAAGTTTTCACTGGGCCAAGAGGCGGAAAATATTATATCAATAAAAACGGTAATAAAACCTATATTGATAGAGATGGAGAAGAATAAATTTTCATAGTTTTTATAAAATAAAATGCAGTTTTCAGATTTGAAAACTGCATTTTTTTATCCTCAAAAAAAGCAAGTTTCAGAAGATGCTAAACGTTAAAATATTCACGAAAGTAAATTCTTAACTTCCTTTGTTTTGGGGCTTTTTGAGATATTTATTTTTTATAAATTACACTAAATCAATACGTTGAAAAATAATCAAATCTACCTTCAAATTGTTTAAAATGTTAAAAACTAGAGCGTATTGTGAATAAGTTTGCCTTTCTTTTTAAGTTTGGTTTAACAATCTTTGTAACACACAGATTTCAATAAAATATCTTCATAAAATAAAAATTCAAAATGGCTAGCATCGAACCAATCTTACAAGAAAACAAAAACCGTTTCGTGATTTTCCCAATAAAACATCACGATATCTGGGATTGGTACAAAAAAATGGAAGCCAGTTTTTGGACCGCAGAAGAAATCGATTTGCACCAAGATTTGTCGGATTGGAATAACAAATTAAATGATGATGAGAAGTATTTCATCAAACACATTCTGGCTTTTTTCGCAGCTTCAGACGGAATTGTAAATGAAAATTTAGCGGAGAATTTTGTAAACGAAGTGCAATATCCGGAAGCTAAATTTTTCTATGGTTTCCAAATCATGATGGAAAACATTCACAGCGAAACCTATTCGCTTTTAATAGATACTTACGTAAAAGATGAAGCCGAAAAAGCACAGCTTTTTAATGCTTTAGAAGTGTTTCCTGCGATTAAGAAAAAAGCCGATTGGGCTTTGAAATGGATCGGTTCCGATTCGTTTGCCGAAAGATTAATTGCTTTTGCAGCTGTTGAAGGAATCTTTTTCTCTGGCGCATTTTGTTCAATTTATTGGTTGAAAAAACGTGGCTTAATGCCGGGTTTGACATTCTCAAATGAATTAATTTCACGTGATGAAGGTGTTCACTGCGATTTTGCGGTGCATTTGCACAACCATCACTTGATTCACAAAGTTTCGAAAACTAGAATTACAGAAATAATCACTGATGCTTTAGATATTGAGCGTGAGTTTATTACAGAGTCGCTTCCTGCAAGTTTGATTGGGATGAACGCTAACTTAATGACACAATATTTAGAGTTCGTTGCCGATAGATTATTGGTAGAGTTAGGATGTAAAAGAGTCTATAACTCTAGCAATCCGTTCGATTTTATGGACATGATTTCACTACAAGGAAAAACCAATTTCTTCGAAAAACGTGTTGCCGAATACCAAAAAGCTGGTGTAATGAATACCGATTCAGAATCAGGAAAAATTAGTTTCGACGCAGATTTTTAATAGCCCAGATTGCAGTGGCATCCTTTTTAAATTGACTCGGGTTTAAACCCGAGGCGATTTAAAAAGATATAACGGAAAGCTGGAAACAGCTCACTAAAAAGAAACTGAACTTTTTTAAATCAAATCAGTAAAAACAAAACCAAACAAATAATTGAAAACAGCGAAGGGATTTTCTGTTTTAAAAAACCAAACAAGCTTATGTATGTAGTTAAAAGAGACGGCCACAAAGAGCCGGTAATGTTCGACAAAATCACGGACAGAATTAAAAAATTATGTTACGGATTAAATGATTTGGTTGATGCCGTTAAGGTCACCATGCGAGTAATCGAAGGACTGTATGACGGCGTAACTACATCAGAACTTGATAATTTAGCTGCGGAAACTGCCGCCTCAATGACCATTGCACATCCTGATTATGCACAATTAGCGGCACGGATTGCAATTTCTAACTTGCACAAAAACACAAATAAATCCTTCTCGGAAACCATGAAAGAAATGTACTTTTATGTAAATCCAAGAAATGGTCAGAAGGCCCCATTACTTTCGGAAGAAGTGCATAACACAATTCAAGAAAACGCAGAATATTTAAATTCACATATTATTTATAACCGTGATTTCAACTATGATTACTTTGGTTTTAAAACATTAGAGCGTTCATATTTGTTAAAAATTAATGGCAAAATTGTGGAGCGTCCACAACATATGTTGATGCGTGTTGCCGTTGGAATTCACTTAAACGACTTAGAATCGGTAATAGAAACCTACGACTTGATGTCGAAAAAATTCTTTACGCATGCAACGCCAACGTTGTTCAACGCAGGAACACCTAAACCGCAAATGTCATCTTGTTTCTTGTTAACCATGAAAGATGACAGCATCGATGGAATTTACGACACGTTAAAACAAACCGCAAAAATTTCACAATCAGCTGGTGGAATTGGATTGTCAATTCACAATGTTCGTGCGACAGGAAGTTATATTCGTGGTACAAATGGAACGTCCAACGGAATTGTCCCAATGTTGCGGGTTTTCAATGACACAGCGCGTTATGTAGATCAAGGTGGTGGAAAACGAAAAGGAAGTTTTGCTATTTACTTAGAAACATGGCATGCTGATATATTCGAATTTTTAGATTTGAAAAAGAACACTGGAAAAGAAGAAATGCGTGCTAGAGATTTATTCTTCGCCATGTGGACTTCTGATTTATTTATGAAACGCGTTCAGGATGATATTCATTGGACATTGATGTGTCCAAACGAATGTCC
>JAYVNT010000263.1:0-5655 GCA_043758285.1 Flavobacterium sp. | reverse complement strand
CAAAACTCACTTTTCTGTTTTTTATTAAATAAACAATCCATAAAACAGAAAGTGCTATTCCAAGAATAACAATAATTATTTCATTACAACCTACAATTGCTATTACTAAAAGAATAAGCATTGGTATGTAATAGATTTTGTTTTTATCAAAATATCGATACAACAATCCAAAGAATAATAATGAAAGACTTATCGGTAGTTGATTGGTTATTGAACCTGGCATCCAATAAAAACCTTCACAAACATTGGGCATTTGATACAAATACAAAACAAATAGTAAAGACAGAATTGCTATAATTCTATTTTTTTGAATTTTTAATTGCACGCTTGTAATGAAAAAGAACAAAGAATAAATAAAAAGTAAAAAAAGTAAGATTGGCACAATCTTCAAGAAGAAATAATTGTTATAGCTTAATGGGTCAAAACTTATTATTCCATTAGAAAAATATCGCCCAGACCACTCATTATATCTTCTTAACTGTAGTGCAATAAAATTTTTAGTTTGACTTTCATAGCCATAATCAAAATCATCAGAACCTGGATTATAAAAAAAAGAGAGAATTAGAAAAGGGATGGCAGTTATAATTGCTAAAATTATAAAAAAGCTATCATTAGTAAGAAATGAAAAGAATTTTTTAATCATTACCCTCATTGAATATTTTATGCCAAATCTAACGATTTTGAATTTTATAAACTAAAACTATACCTTAGTGTTACTTATTTTAATAATAAAAAAAGTTAAAAACAGGGTTTTGTTCAAAACAAACTTTTTCTGAAATAAGTTCCCAAAACAATTAAATATATAAAATAGGTAAAAGCATAAGCCATTACCACTCCTTCTAAATGAAATTGGGAAACCAAATAAATACTTGAAAAATAAAACACTGCAAGTGAGCTTATTTCAGTTATTATAAATGCTTTTGTTAATTTTTTTGCATAAAATTGAAACCCTAAAATATAGGATGCTGCCTTAAAAAAGTCTCCAATTAGTTGCCAAAAAAACAACTTAGAAATAGGTAAAAAATCATTGGTGAAAATCAGTTCTATTATAATTTTTTTTAGGATAAACATCAAAAATAATCCAAAACAAAAAATGGGCATTATTCCTTTATAATAACTCCAAAACAGTTTTTTGGTTTCGAGATTGTCTATAGCAACGGCCAATTTGGGTAAAAAATACAGTCCTAAAATAGAGGAAATAAATAAAAAATAATAAGCCGACATTCTATTCATAGCTTCCCAATAACCAGCTTCTTGTAAACCAATATTCTGAATTATGTTCTTTCGAATGGCAAATAAAACCATTGGCCCTAGCACTGAGGAAACCAGCGCCATTAGCGAATAAGAAGCCATTTTATTCAATTTTGAAAAACTATAAAATCTAAAATGAATATGTTTTAAAATTTTAACTTCTTTATTCAAAAAGAAAAAAGAAATGAAAAACAATAATGCTGGCGAAAGTATAATAGACACTAAAGCACCTTCAGTTCGAAAATTAAAAATTAAAGCAAAGGAAAGTATTAACCCTATTATATTTCCAATAATATTGATGACAATCACTTTTTTATAGGCTCCCAAACCATTTATTGTAGCGACTAAAAACATATTTGCAATGTAAAATGGCAATGCTAAAGCAAAGACTTTGAAAACAAAACTAAAATCAAAACCATTAAAAATAAGTTGATTAAAATAGCTTGAAAACACAAACAAAATAAGTCCGATAGAAAGACACGAAACAACTACTGATATAAAAACCGTAGAAAGTGTTTTAGTGAGTTCTTCATTTTGTTTTTTATGTTCAGCAACATATTTAACCAAACCATTTTCAAATCCTAGTGTCGCAAATGACTCAGTTGATGAAATAAAATTTCTAAAATTACCAACCAAAGCCATTCCGCTTGGTCCTAAAAAAACAGCAATAACTTTTGACGTGATAAATCCGATAGAAATTTTAATCAAAATACTAAAACTATTCAAAGACACGACTTTAAACAGTGGTTGAGAAAGTATTTTTTTAGTTACCTTCAATTAATACTTATTTAAAACTGTAATTACATAATCAACTTCATCCACAGTCATTACTGGACTCATCGGTAAACTTAACACTTCATGATGAATTTTTTCGGTTATTGGAAACGTAAGCGAATTCCATGCAGCAAAAGCTTTTTGTTTGTGAGTAGGAATTGGATAATGAATTACCGTCTCTACATTATTTTGTTTCAAATATCCTTGAATCTTATCTCTTTCTGCAGTTCGAACAACGAATAAATGAAACACATGATTACCTGACAAATCCCAAGTGGGTAATATTATCTTATCATTTATGATTTCTGACAAATACCGTTTTGCTATTGCTTTTCGGATATCATTTTCACTGTCTAAATGTGGTAATTTTACATTCAGAAATGCCGCTTGTAATTCGTCCAAACGTGAGTTGACACCAATGTATTCGTTATGATATTTTTGTTCCGAACCATAGTTTCGCATAGCAAAAATCACTTTTGCCAAAGCATCATCATTGGTCGTAACTGCACCAGCATCACCCAAAGCACCAAGGTTTTTCCCTGGATAAAAACTGAAAGCCGCAGCATCAGATAGATTTCCTGCTTTATATATTGCGGGTTGCGAGATTGGTAATTCGTAATTTGTTTGAGCTCCATGGGCTTGAGCAGCGTCTTCAATTACTAATAAATCATTTTGTTTGGCAATAGTACTTATAGCTTTCATTTCGGCTAATTGACCATATAAATGAACTGCCAAAATAGCTTTAGTTTTTGAGGATATTTTATGCTGAATTAAATCAGGATTGATGTTGTAAGTCTCTAATTTTGGTTCGACTAAAACGGGAACTAAATCTGCCTGAACAATAGCTAGAATACTCGCAACATAAGTATTAGCAGGAATAATAACCTCATCGCCTTTTTGGAGTTTCCCAAGCTGGATGTATCCTTTAAAAATCAATACTAAAGCATCTAAGCCATTACCAACTCCAATACAGTGTTTTACGCCACAATAATTAGCAAAATTACTTTCAAATAATTTAACTTCATCTCCCAAAACAAACCACCCTTTATCTAAAACTAATTTCATTTTTTGCTGAAATTGGTCTTGATATTGCTGATTGATTTTCTTTAAGTCGAGGAATTTAATCATCTAATTCAATTTTATAATGGTCTTGAACAAAGTGAGAACATCCTAGCTCTTCTTTTTGGTTCTGTAATCCTTTATTTTTGTGCACTATTCCCATATCGAAAAACAATTTACCCTCTGCTTTGTACTTTTTAATTAGGGTTATAAACAAAAAATCTAAAGCCCTAAGCTTTTCTCCTTTTTCAGTTGTTGCTCCATATTGTGATTTTACAATGCTGCCTTTATCAAAAATTGTTATTCCTGCCACTATTTCTGATTCAAAATAAGCTGAAAACTGAAGAATGTTTTCAGGAAACTTTATCTTTAAATTATTTATCTCAGACAAGCTATGAACTGGATTAACACTGTATTTTTCTTTTAATCTTGGCTCAAGAACTTTATGCCAAAAGGAATTACAAGTACGCTCCTCAACAAATACTAATTGCTCTGTTTTTGACTTATTATAATGTTTCAATTTACTTTTTGAAATAGTTAGTGGTAAAGTTAAATTGATTGCCAAATTCATATCTCTTTCGATAAGATTTGCTCCATTTTTAATGAAAAAATATTCAATTTCGCTATGTTCACTTGAAAAATAAAAATTAGGAAATTGTTTTATTATAAAAGTTTTAATGTTATTTCCTTTTAAGAAATCAATAACCGAATGAAAAACCCCCTTTATAATCTCAACTTTTATATTTGAAACAAAAACAAAACCACCATAAGTTAGTCCTTGATGTGAAAAAACAGCAGCTTCTACTCTATTGGCAGGCAGTACAGAAATCAGTTTGTCATCCTGAAAAACCAGTAAAGAAAAATCCTGGAATCTATCCTGATGGTATTCCATAAAATCGCGATGAAAAAGAAACGTTGCGTTTTTGGCAGTGCTAATAAAAGCATTCCAAATTGCAAAATCTTCCGAAGTATATTGTCTGACGTGGTAGTTTTTCACAACTGATTTTTAGAGATTGGAAAATTAACTATTTATTTTTTAATAGCATTCACTATATCAAAATTAGAAATTCAAATTAATTGCTTAATTTTAACCAACTAACAAGAATTGCTTTGAATTTAAAACGATACTTTTTACTTTTTATTGTGCTAACGTGCTTCATTTTTAAAATAAATGGGCAAAACTTTACGTTGTACAATCAATTTAACGGGCGATATGATTTTACTTTTATTGGAAACACTATGAATATTGCCGAGAATAATATCGTTCATGGAGAACCCAATTCCTGTTTTATATTAACTAGTTCAAGTGCAAACCTAGATTTGCATACTAATGATATTGTTGAAAAAGCATATCTATATTGGGCTGGTTCTGGAACTGGCGATTTTAAGGTAAAACTTAATGATTTTGACATAACTCCTGATATAGAATTTCATCTAATTTCAAACTCTAGATTGCCTTACTTTAGTGCTTTTAAAGATATTACTAATCAAATTCTAACAACCGGCAACGGAATATATACTTTGTCTGATCTGGACTTATCGGGAATCATTGATCAATACTGTCCTAACGCGACCAATTTTGCTGGTTGGGCAATCGCAATTGTGTATAAAAACAATTTATTGCCTATCAATCAGATTAATGTATATCATGGCTTACAAGGAGTCCCAAACGATTTAACCATTAATTTAAGTAGCTTGAATGTACTAGACACAAACAATTCAAAAGTTGGCTTTATAGCATGGGAAGGTGATGCTTCGCTGCCAACTGAAAGTTTTTATTTTAACGGACACTTATTGAGTAATGCATTAAACCCGCCTTACAATGTTTTCAATGGCACAAACGCAATTACAGGAAGCGATACTTTGTACAACATGGATTTGGATGTTTATAATCTACAAGGAAATATAAATATTGGAGATACGACAGCACAAATAAAACTAACTTCTTCGCGAGATTTTATAATGATTAATACAGTTGTGACCAAGCTCAATAATCAACTCCCAGATGCAACCATTACTATCAATTCGGTTGAAAAACAATGTGATTCAAAAACCATTGTAGTCAATTATACAGTTTCCAATTTAGATGGTACAAATCCACTTCCAACTCAAACGCCAATCGCCATTTATGCAAATGGAGTCTTTTTACAATCAACCATGACAAATGTAGCCATTCCGATAGGCGGTTCCATAAATGCTCAAATAACTTTGACATTACCAGCCAATACACCTCAAAACTTTCAATTAAAATTTGTTGTTGATGATGTTGGAAACGGCACAGGAATTATTGTCGAATTGAATGAAAACAACAACAGCTTTTCGACAAATGTTGGACTTTTAATTTCTCCAACTTTCAATCCTTTAGAAAATTTATTAGCTTGCAATGAAGGTTTCACGCGAGGCACTTTTGACTTTTCTATTTACGAAGAATTAGTAAAAGTAAATCCTACTGATTCTGTCCGTTTTTATGACACAACTGAAAATGCAACTGCTGAAGTCAATCCAATTTTAAATCCATCAAATTATAGTGCCACTACAACCCCAAAAGAAATTTTTGTTCGCATTTCCAAT
>JAYVNT010000262.1:0-5700 GCA_043758285.1 Flavobacterium sp. | reverse complement strand
GCGTGGCACTAACCGAGAATTCGCATTATGCAACGCCTACTATTCATTACGATAAATCGAAAGAGAAAGGACATCCGTTTGCGTACCACGTTTACGGGACATCCATTCATGAAGTTACAGTGGATTGCCTAAAAGGAACGTACGATTTTGACAGCGTGAACATCGTTCACGATTTTGGAAAAAGTATGAACCACGATATTGACAACGGTCAGATTGAAGGCGGATTGGTGCAGGGAATTGGCTGGATGACATTAGAAGAAATCATATATAACGAGCAAGGTAGATTGGTTTCTAATGCATTGTCAACTTATAAAGTTCCCGATATTTATTCGGTGCCGAAGCAAATTACTATTCAACATCTTGAAACTGATGGTCACGAACTGGCTATCAAAAAATCAAAAGCTGTGGGCGAACCGCCATTGATGTATGGCATTGGAGCTTATTTTGCAATTAGAAATGCGGTGAGAGCGTTTAATCCTGATGCTGATTTGGCTGTTAATGCGCCGTATACTCCGGAGAAGGTTTTGATGGATTTGTATCGGAAAGTTTAAGTTGGTCATATATAAGTTAACTTTTTCCTTCTAAAATAGAATTTTAAAAATAAACAAAGCAAAAATTTATATTTTAGGTAACGAAAATTAATTTAAAAAATTATGAAAAATAAGTATGTAGATTTTATTTCAGATGAGCACTTTATAGATTGCGTTGCAAATCTTCATGCGGCCTACTTAAAAGCAAAGAATAACATTACTAAAAAGAATTTTTACTCTAATAAAGTTGATACAATCAAACTAACATTTGATGCAAAATTCAATGAGATTGATGAAGAAAGTTTAATTCAAGCTGAAATTTTACGACAAATTGACAAATCAATAAACAATTCAATAGGAACGTTTCACGAACAAATATTAGGAGGAATTAAAGGTTTTGAAGTTGGAAATTTAAGTGGTTTTGATATTAAAGCAGTAGACAATACTTTATTTGCCGACATTAAAAACAAACATAATACTATGAACAGCAGTTCTGCTGAAGCTCTTTTTCAAAAGCTTTCAAGATATGCTGATGATTATAAAAAAGCTAATTGTTATTGGGTTCAAATTTTAGCAAAAAATAGTTTTTGCGAATATTGGAAAGGAGATATTAATGGAAAAGAGTACAGTCATAGCAGAGTTTACAAAATTTCTGGCGATCAATTTTACGCATTACTTTCTGGAAAACAAAATGCTCTTTTTCAACTTTACAAAAATCTTCCGATTGCAGTAAAAGATTATCTAAATTCAATTGAAAAAAGCAATTTAATAAAAGAAAATTCTGCGCTAGAAGAAATAAAATCAGAAATTAAAACTTCAAAAAGAACAATTTTAGACCAAATCACTTTTGAAAATTACAGTTACTATTTGGATTTTGACAAATTATAATAGCTGTTCAAAAACTTAATAATAGAAAAACCAACTTCCTTTCCTAAATTAACAGGAACAGCATTTCCAATTTGTTTATATTGTTGAGCAACTGAACCATCAAATTTCCAATCATCAGGAAAAGTTTGAATTCTCGCATATTCTCGAACCGTAAACGGTCGAGTTTCTTCGGGATGACATCTTTCAGTTTGTTTCTGTGCTGGACTACAAGTCAACGTCAAACAAGGTTCATCCCAACCTATTCTTCTTGCAATTCCAGTTTTTCCGCCACCAAGATGAAAACTTCCACCCATAAATTCCTTTTGAATATCTAAAGGTAAATCTCTCCAATATCCTTTTTGAGGCACTAAATCTAAAACATCAATTTTACTCTTTGGATATTTTGAACCTTCTGACTTTGGAACATCACAATCAAATAAATCACTCTTTTTTAAAGCATCTTTTAAATTATAAATTTTCTTGTAGGGTTTAGGATATTCATATTTTAAATCAATATCTTTTCTAATTCCTACCAAAATTAAACGTTCTCGCTTTTGTGGCACATTATAATTTATTGCTTTCAAAACTTGAACAGAAACAACATTATAACCAATTTCATCCAAAATAGAAATCATTCCTTCCAATGTTTTGCCGTTTTCGTGACTTAATAATCCACGAACATTTTCACCAATACAAATTGGAGGATTTACTTCTTTGACAACTCTTGCAAATTCATAAAACAAAGTTCCTCTTGCATCAGCTAAACCTAATTTTTTGCCCGCATAACTAAAAGCTTGACAAGGAAAACCGCCAGTTACAATGTCAACCTTATTTTCATAATTAGTAAAACTAAATGATTTTATATCACCCTCTAAAACATTCCAATTGGGTCTGTTTGTTCTTAAAGTATTGCAAGCCCATTTATCAATTTCATTTAACGCAACGCATTTTAAACCTGCTTTTTCTAATCCAACAGCTAATCCACCAGCTCCAGCAAAAAGTTCTAAAACGGTGTATTCGTTATGTGGTTCAACGTAATTTGAAATTGTTTCTTGATTATTCTCATCTAAAAAAGCAGAAAACAAATTATCAACATCCGATTTTCTGTAAACGCGATAGTTGCTCATTGGCTCTCGAACGGCAGTCAATTTACCTTCTTTATCCCAACGTCTTAAGGTTTCTTTACTTTTACCAATGTATTCAGAGGTTTCAGAAAGTGTCATATATTCATTCATAACCAAATTGTTTAACCTTACACAAGGGTTACAAATTTAATAGAAAAATAAAATAAACAAAAGAAATAAAAAGAAAATAAATTAATTAAAATTAAAAATGGAAACACCAGCTAGCAAATGATATGATTTCAATATTGTTTTAAGAGATATTACTTTGCCCAATAACTTAGATTTACAATCCGTTCCAGCAAGAAAAGTAATGAGATACTTCATTCCTCAGCAGGACAAGTTTGTAGAAAAACTAATAAAAGCAGAAAAACCAACTTTATAGCATTTCAAAGGGCTCGTAGCCCGCAAACGAGCTTCCGTGTCACGCAAACGGTCTTCCGTGTATCAGGAATTTGCTTCCGTGTGATAGTAATTTGCTTCCGTATGTGAGGAACATGCTTCCGCAGGTAAATTGTTGTTTTCCGTCTGCTATTTTCTGTTTTCCGTGTCCTACCTGCAAGCTTCCGAAGCCAAATCACAGTCTTCCTAAAGTTTTTTTTAACTTTATTAATGAGATGCTTCCTTCGTCAGCATGACAAGTTTACTGGGATTGGGTTCCCGCCTTCGCGGGAATGACAGAAAGGTTCACGAGAGTGAGCCTTTTTTTGTGGGACAATAAATTAATGACAGATTTTTGTTATATTTGATTGTGGGCTAGGATTGCAAATCCGCGCTATCGGGGTTAGTAATAATTTGAACGACATTTATGAAATATTATTATTCAGATACAATCTTCAATTTTGGAAAATATAAAGGCAAGACTTTAAAAGATATTGCATCAGAAGATATTATGTATATTGAATGGTGCATAATGAATATTGAGTCTTTTGTAATGGATAAATTAACAATTGAGGAAATTAAAAAAATCAACCTGAGCTTTTTATCAATTCAAGGGCCGAGTGAGGTGTTAGAAGATAAAATTGAGGAATACAACAACGATCAATTATGGCAACAACAAATGGAAGAAGATAGAGAGCTAAATGGTTATGAGTCAGATTGGACTAATGAATATTATGACGATGGATTAGATTTAGACCAACAAAGCCCGGAATGGTGGGATAGTTTATAACAGAGAGGTGCCGATTTAAAAAACTACTGCCGACAGGTACTAACTTAAAAAACAAATTCATTAACATTATTTTTTTTAATTTGTGCTAGTAAAGAGGATTTTTACTGTGATTTTTCCATAGATGTTTACCTATATGGCATCAACTTGATTGTGGCTATTTTTTTGTGACGACTCGGCTTTTTCAAAGCCGAGCAAAGAAGAAATCTTTTGTTCCTTTTCTTAGATAGTATAAATGTAGTTGAGATTATATTGCTCGTTTTTTTAAAGGTGGTAGCTAATTATAATAAACTCTTTGAATATATTGCATGGTTATATATAACACCTCTATGTTTTTCTTACAAGTTTTTAAGTATATTTGTTAAAGTGATTGTGGAAAGTTTTTTTACAGTCTGACGTTATATTTCATTTTAACCGAAAAAACTTAAAATATGAAACTAAACCTCGACGAACTATGGTTAAATAGTGAAAAATTCGAACTTGGTATAAAACTTTCAAAAATAGATTTTGATTACGTTTATAATCATACCCAATCGAAAATTTATTACTTAAAAGGGGTAAAAGAATTAGATATTCATTTTAAAGAAAACAGTAATGTTAAAACGGGTTATGTTTCTGGATTAGAAAGTACAAAAAATGCTATTATTCTTTATTTAATAAAATATAAGGGAGATACTCAAACTGACTTTGCTAAAATCATAATTGAACGTTCCAAAATATTACATTTCGAAGCAGAAGAAAAATCTAATCTTGAATTTATTAAAAAAGAACCAAATAAACATTTTGCAAAAAACTTTGTTAGAAGAGGAATTGGCGCAGGAATACTTCTAAGTGCAATAACCGATAATATTGTTTTTGTTAATACTGAAAGTAACAAAGGATTAATATATAAACTCTTTTATAATAATTTATATGGCGAAAAAGAGGAAATTATACTTTACACAAGTGAAGAGTTTAAAAATGAATGTACTTTGTTTTTAAATACATATTATAAAAATATATTACCAGAAGAAGCGAATAAACCAAAAGACAGTTCGGATACAAGTTGTTTTATTGCCACTGCTTCTTACAAAGACTTATATAGTAAAGAAGTTGTTTTTTTTAGATATTACCGAGATGAATATTTATTGAAAAAATATTTTGGTAAATTATTAGTAAAAGTATATTACTCCGTTAGTCCATACTTTTACAACATACTCTTTAAAAACAAAAAATTATCAAATAAAACGAAACAAATTTTAGATATTATATATAAATATCTTGTAAAAAAATATTGAATAGATGGATCAGAAAAAATACCCAATAAGGCATAATAATCATACACAAGAAGAAAAATCAATTATTTTTTTTAGAAATAATTTGCCCGTTGAATGGAATATTAATACTATTGACAGAGACTATGGTCAAGATTTAAATATTGAAATTTCAGAAGATAATAAATATAAAGGTTTAGAATTTATAGTTCAACTTAAATCTTCTGTAGCTCCAAATATTTCAAATGAATATGAAAATCAAGTTTTTAATGTTTCAACTTTCAATTATTTATGGGATAATTTAAGAGTTGTATTAATAGTGAAATTTGTTGAAGAAGAAAATGAAGCTTATTATACATTATTAAGTCAAATTCCTGAACCAAATCAAAATAATGAAACATTTACAATAAAAATCCCGAGAAATAATAAATTATCTGAAATAAATTGGAATGAAATAGTCGAATATATTAGAGATATTTCCAGCAGAAAACTATCTGTAGTAAGAAAGAAAAACGACATATAACACCCATTCTTATGTAAAGCACCACAACCTTATTCACAACTTTGAGCTATAAAACAAAACCCAAAACGTGAGATTTGGGTTTTTTGTTGGTTGTTATTTCTTCTGAACCGCAAATCCTCTTGCTCGCATCAACGCATCAGGATTGGCATCTCTGCCGCGGAATTTTGTTGTATGTTCACGCTCACGTTTCGCAAGAATTTTTATATTAATGGAAAATAAAAAGTTCCGAGGCACGCAA
>JAYVNT010000261.1:0-5737 GCA_043758285.1 Flavobacterium sp. | reverse complement strand
GTGATTATGGCGGAATGTTAGACAACCGTTCGTTTGGTGGAACTCAATTGCAACGAACATTTTATGCAGCAGGACAAACAGGTCAACAATTGTTACTTGGAGCTTATTCAGCTTTGTCAAGACAAATTGGTTTAGGTCGTGTTCAAATGTTCAGCCGTCACGAAATGCTAGATTTAGTAAAAGTTGACGGAAAAGCGCGTGGTATTATCGCTCGTAACTTGGTTACAGGCGAATTAGAAAGACATTCGGCTCATGCTGTTGTTATCGCTTCCGGCGGTTATGGAAACGTTTATTTCCTTTCTACAAATGCTATGGGAAGTAATGTAACAGCTGGTTGGAAAGTACATAAAAAAGGAGCTTTATTCGCAAATCCATGTTTTGTACAAATTCACCCAACTTGTATTCCCGTTCATGGAAAAAATCAAGCTAAATTGACTTTGATGTCAGAATCATTGCGTAACTCTGGTAGAATTTGGGTTCCAAAAAAGAAAGAAGATGCAACTGCTATCCGTGAAGGAAAATTAAAACCAACACAATTAAAAGAAGAAGATAGAGATTATTTCTTAGAAAGAAAATATCCAGCATTTGGTAATTTAGTACCTCGTGACGTAGCATCAAGAGCTGCAAAAGAATTGTGTGATCAAGGTTTCGGAATTGAAGCCAATGATACCAATGAAGGCGTTTATTTGGATTTCTCAACAGAAGTTCAAAGCAAAGGAAAGCAAGTGGCGTATGGTCAAGGAAATCATAATCCAACTCCAGAAGAAATCACTAAGTTAGGAAAGCAATGGTTGGAAGAAAAGTATGGAAACCTTTTTGCGATGTATGAAAAAATTACAGACGAGAATCCATACGAAACTCCGATGAAAATCTATCCTGCGGTTCACTATACCATGGGTGGTGTCTGGGTTGATTATAATTTACAGTCAACCATTCCGGGTTGTTTCGTTGCTGGAGAAGCTAATTTCTCTGACCACGGAGCCAACAGATTGGGAGCTTCAGCATTGATGCAAGGTTTGGCTGATGGTTATTTTGTATTGCCTTACACGGTTTCAAATTATTTAGCAGATGAAATCAGAACGGGAAAAATTTCTACTGATTTGCCTGAATTTGAAGAAGCGGAAAGCAGTGTTAAAGCAACTATTGATAAATTCATCAGCAACAACGGTTCTAAAACAGTTGACCATTTCCACAAAAGACTTGGTTTGATTATGTGGAACAAGGTTGGAATGGGAAGAAACGAAAAAGGATTGAAGGAAGCTATTTCTGAAATCGCAGCCCTAAAAGAAGAATTCTACAAAGATGTTTACGTTCCGGGAAGTTCAGACGAATTGAATCCAGAGTTAGAAAAAGCACTTCGTGTTGCAGATTTTATTGACTTAGGGCAATTAATGGCAATGGATGCTTTGCAACGTAATGAGTCTTGTGGCGGACATTTCCGTGAAGAATATCAGGATTCAGAAGGGGAAACGCTTCGTGATGACGAAAACTTCTCGTTCGTTGGGGCATGGGAATATATGGGATATGATATCAGCAAAGAAATCCTGAACAAAGAAGAATTAAAATACGAGTTTATAAAAATTGCAGCTAGAAATTACAAATAATATACATTATGTCTTCAGCAAAAAACATCAATATAAACCTTAAGATTTGGCGTCAAAAAAACGCTCAGGCTAAAGGTAGCATGGAAACTTATAAATTAGATAATGTTTCTACAGCGAGTTCTTTTTTGGAAATGTTAGACCAATTGAACGAGCAATTAATCAATGAAAAAAAATCGCCTGTAGCTTTTGACCACGATTGTCGTGAAGGAATCTGCGGAATGTGTTCGCTGTATATCAACGGTAGAGCGCATGGACCAGAAACTGGAACAACAACTTGTCAATTGCACATGCGTAAATTCAAAGATGGCGATACTATTTTTATTGAACCATGGAGAAGCAAAGCATTCCCGGTCGTTAAAGATTTAGTTGTTGACAGAAGCGCTTTTGACAGAATTCAACAAGCTGGAGGTTTCGTTTCGGTAAATACTTCTGGCAGAACTATTGATGCTAATGCTACACCAATTCCTAAAGATGATGCTGATAAAGCTTTTATGGCTGCGGCTTGTATTGGTTGTGGTGCGTGTGTGGCGACTTGTAAAAACGGTTCGGCCATGTTATTCGTTGGTGCCAAAGTCTCACAATATGCTTTGTTACCACAAGGAAAAGTAGAAGCAACCGCACGTGTTTTGAACATGGTTCGCCAAATGGACGAAGAAGGATTCGGAAACTGTACAAATACTGGAGCTTGCGAAGTGGAATGTCCTAAAGGGATTTCATTGGAAAATATCGCTCGTATGAACAGAGAATATTTATCGGCTAGTTTGAAATAATTTTATTCTTTATAAAAGATATAAACGCACTCAAAATTTGGGTGCGTTTTTTTGTTAAATTTGTATATGAAAATAGCACTTATACAAACAACGCTGGCTTGGGAAAACCCAATGGAAAACCGCAGTCATTTGGCACAAAAAATCAATGGCTTTATTGAAGATGTTGATTTGATTGTGCTTCCCGAAATGTTTTCTTCTGGATTTACGATGAATCCAAAAGCAGTTGCCGAAACCATGCAGGGAGAAACCGTTTCCTGGCTTCAGCATTTGGCGAAAGCCAAAAATTGTGCCATCACAGGAAGTTTGGTTGTTGAAGAAAACGGGAATTATTACAACCGATTGGTTTTTGTTTTTTCCAATGGCGAAATTAAAGACTATAACAAAAGACATTTGTTTACCCTAGCTGGCGAAGATCAGTTTTATATTGCCGGAAAAGATAAATTAATCATAGAATATAAAGGGTTCAAGATTTGCCCATTAGTTTGTTATGATTTGCGTTTCCCGGTATTTTCTAGAAATGTTGAAGATTATGACCTTTTAATTTATGTTGCCAATTGGCCAAAACCTCGAATCAATGCTTGGGATATTCTGCTAAAAGCTCGTGCTGTAGAAAATATGTGCTACACAATTGGTGTAAATCGAATTGGAACAGATGGAAACAACCATGAGTATGTTGGTCATTCGCAAGTGGTAGATTTTCTAGGAAATTATTTGATTGAATCACAAGAAACAGATGGAGTTTTTATGGTAGAATTGGATAAATCAAAACTGTTGGAAACACGAAACAAATTAGCTTTCCTTGATGATAAAGATGTATTTGAAATTCGTAATTCCTAATTTCTAATTCCCAAATTAAAAGGTTGTTCTACATCCCAATTGGTTCGAACATCTATTTCTTTGGGAAAATAAATAACTTCTTCGGATTGCCGCTTTTTCAGATAATTACCAGTGTCCCAAACTTTGTTTTTATTATCATCATAGATTATCCGCAAAGAATATTTTGCGGGTTCTATGAATAAAAACTCTATTGTTGGATTTTTTTCTGTGTATTCTGTTGCTTTTACTTTTCCATCTTTATCAGTGAGTTCAACAATAATTGGAAATCTTTTTACATTTTCTAATATCACTCTCAAATTACCGTAATCAGATTCGTTTTTGGTAGCAGTTCTATAGGTCAAGGTGTCATTTTGTTTTTCATAAAAATCGGTCAAGGCACCAGGTAATAATTTAATTTTATATTTTTCTAAAGGTTCTTTGTTGAAATTTAAAAATAGTTTTTGTTCAAATTCGTCATATTCGGTATCGAATGCAACAGCAATAGAATCTTTATTGAAAATGGATATTTTAGACTTATCAAATTTCACCAAAGGAGTTGAACTATTCAATGTAAATCGTTCCCGAAGCGGAAGATTTCCAGAAAATTCTGGGCTTAAACGAAGGGTGTCTGTTTTTTGCTTCTTTATTTTAACTATAAATTCTTTGTTGAATTTCTCTTTTTCAACCACAACTTTTAGAGAATCTGTTTTTATTGGTTTGAACCAAACTTGAATTGAATCCTTCTTTGGAAAATGAGTAATCAAATTTGGAATAATCTCTGAACCATTTTTAATCGTAACGTTAAGGTTCTTAGGATTGCCTTCATAGGCCATTAGCATTCTGTTTCCTGATGCTTGCGTAGGTTTTATTGATTTGAAAGGGAGTTTTTCTTTGAACAATTCTACTTCAAAAACGGTGTCGTTTGGAATGGTAATATATTGTTTTTGGAAACCAATTTTATCCGATTTTGGATTGTATTTATTGTTTCCGTTGTCTTTTAAAGCAATCAAAAGATATTTTCCAGCTTTGATGTTTTCAATTTGCACTACTTTTAAACTGTCCAGCGTATTGGTAATATATTTTGGTGTTTCCTTATAAATAGTGGAGTCGTTAAATTTCTCATTGATTTCGTACAGCATTACCGAAACAAAATTGTCCACTTTTTTTTCCAAAGCATCTTTCACTTTCACATTTATTTTCAAGGAATCAATATAACTTCCAGTAGAAAATACATATTTGAATTGCGAATACGGATTGCCTTCGTTGTTGTCTTCTATGCTTTGTCCAAAATTCAGACTATAGGTTGTATTTGATTGAAGCGTGTCTTTTATTTTTATGGTAATAACTTTGCTGGCAGTTTGTGGTAATATCTCGGGTTGATTTTTCATCGGAGGCGAAATAATCAACTGTTTGTTTATGTTTTTCAATTTTACATATTCGTCAAAAACCAATTTGATTTCTTTCCCGTTAAAATTGGTGGAGCGGTTTTTAGGAAAACTTGCTTTTAAAACAGGAGCAATCGTGTCTTTAGTTCCGCCAGTGATGGAACCACGTTTGGCGCAACTTGCCAAAATAATTATAAAAAGCAAACAAAAAAACGTAGAAATAGATCTTGGCATACTGCTGTTTTATCAAGTCACAAAATAACAATTATATTTAGTGTGAATGAAATGTTTTTGGTGAAACTTAACAATTTGAACTAATCCTAATAATCTATGTGGTTTTAATTAGGAAATTGAAAATCGCCTCCTATGTTCATGTTTTGTAAAGAAGCTGCAACGGCTAAGGTAGCAATAGTAGCTATTGATATTGGCAAAGCAACAGTTTTTACAATAGAGAACTTTCTTTTTTTGGCTTGGGTGATTTCTTTTAACGAAATTTGCTGTTCTTCCCAGTTTTTCATTACAACAACAGCACTGTCGTTAATGCTTTTAATAAGAACTTTTGAAGTTTTATTATCTCTTTTGATTTTGTATTTTTTGCCAACAATCATTTCGGTTGGTTTGGTATCAATTCTATAACTATAACAGCTTTCAAATAAAAAGATAATCGCTAATAATAAAAATAACTTTTTCATAGTGATGTATATTGTCGTTAGTGTGCCAAATATAAAAAATATTCAGATAATTCTGTTAATTAGTTGTGTGCCATTGCCATGCAGACAACACTAATCTTTGCCTCTGGAATTTTAAGCAACGCACGACTGCAAGCTTCCAGAGTAGAACCAGTTGTAATTACATCATCTATGAGTAGAAAATGTTTTCCATGATAATTTTCTGAAAAGACAACATCAAAAACATTGTTTATAACATCACTTCTACCTAAAAGATCTTTTTTAGTTTGGGTTTTAGTATATAATTTTCGTTGCAAAACCTTGTCTTCATAAGGAATATTCAAATTTTTAGACAATGCTTTCCCAAAACCTTCCACTTGATTATAGCCTCGTTCCCGCAATCTTTTTTTGTGCAAAGGAACAGGAATAATGTAATCGACGGATTTTATTTGAGGTAAATCTTTTAATGCTTCGGCATACCAATTTCCAATAAT
>JAYVNT010000260.1:0-5741 GCA_043758285.1 Flavobacterium sp. | reverse complement strand
CTTTCATTACTTGATAATTCCTTACCTTTCGACATTTAACTTTTAAAAAGCTTGGATTTACTATTTGACGAAAAAATAAGTTTTATTAAAGCATCGAAAGACTAACCAATGAAAAAATATATTTATATCCTGTTACTAAGCGTATGCTACACCAGTAGTTTTTCTCAAAACTATACGGTTTCCAAAAAAATTAGCATTGCTGGTGATGAAGGTTGGGATTACCTTTCGGTAGATAATGTCAATCAAAATTTATTTGTATCACACGGGAGTGTGGTTAATGTTGTTGATTTAAAAATGGATAAAACTATAGCCACGATACTAGATACTAAAGGGGTTCACGGTATTGCAATTGCCAATGATTTGAACAAAGCATTTATCAGTTGTGGAAAAGATAATTCGGTTAGTGTCATCAACTTGAAAACCTTTGAATTACTTGAAAAAGTGAAAATTGAAGGACAGAAACCCGATGCTATTTTATACGACCAGTTTTCACATTATGTTTTAACTTATAATGCCAAGACTAACGATGCCACCGTAATTGATGCGAACACCAATAAAGTGGTGAAAAGAATTCCGTTAGGTGGTAAACCCGAGTTTTCTGTTACCAATACCAAGGGGCTGATTTATGTAAATATTGAAGATAAAAACGAAATCAAAACCATCGATACCAAAACACTTGAAGTGGTTGCTACTTGGTCTATTGCTCCTGGTGACGAACCTTCGGGATTAGCATTAGACCTCCAAAACAATATTCTTTTCTCGGTATGTAGTAATAAAATGATGGTAATTGTTGATGCCAAAACGGGTAAAATTATACAAACAGTGCCTATTGGTGATGGTTGTGACGGTGTAGCTTTTGATGCTAAAAATAAAATGATATTTAGCTCGAATGGTGAAGGAACTATTACCGCAGTAAAAGAGCAAAGCACTAAAAAATTCTCAGTTGCTCAAACTATTACTACTCAAAAAGGTGCCCGAACTATTACTATAAATCCAACAATGGGTCAATTGTATACTCCAACAGCAGCATTTGGCGTAAGACCAGAACCTACTACTGAAAATCCAAAACCAAGAGCAAACTTATCGCCAGATAGTTTTACTGTTTTAGTAGTAGAAACTAGTAAGTAGTTAAGTAGCTATTTTAAATTTAGTCAACTGTTTAGAATGAAATATTCGTTTTATTTTGTTTTACTTTTTTGCTTTTTCAAGTCCTTTTCACAGGAAAAAGACTTGAATTATTTTTTGGAACGTGCCGAAAAAAATGCTCCGCTTTTAAAGGATATAAAAAACCAAATAAGTGCCAATACTTTAGATAGTTTAGTATACAGAGCCGCAAACAAACCTCAAATAGCAGGAAATCTGTCCGCAAATTATGCACCGGTTTTTAATGATATTGGTTATGACAATGCTGTAACTAATGGTCAAGTTGTATCAGGATTGGTTGGCGTAAACAAAAAAATAATAGGACGCAAAATTATCAATTCACAAGCCGATACCTATCGATTAATCAAAGAAGCGCTAGTTTTAAATAAAAAAATAGTCCTTAAAGATTTAAATAAAATTATAACCGCTCAATATATAACCACATCTGGAAGTTTAGAACAGATTGAATACCAATCAAAAATTGAAAGTTTATTAAAAGAGGAAACTACCATTTTAAAAAAACTAACTCAAAGTTCTGTTTATAAACAAACTGATTATTTGTTGTTTTCAGCAACAGTAATGCAACAAGAATTTACTTTATTGCAATACAAACAGCAATATCAAAACGACTTGTCTTTGCTTAATTATCTTTCTGGAGAAGTTGACACGACAAATGTGGTTCTTAAAAAACCAGTTATTGCTTTAGAAACTTTTCAAAAAAGTGAGAAAAGCATTTTCTTAAAACAATTTGAAATCGATAGTTTAAAATTTCAAAATCAAAACAAACTTATCGATTTCAGTTACAAACCAAAGCTGTCATTATTAGCCGATGCAGGATATCTGTCTAGCTTTGCTATTACACCTTACAAGAATTTTGGGTTTAGTGTTGGTTTGGGTTTGTCAATCCCAATTTATGATGGTGGTCAACGCGAATTACTTCATCAAAAGAATAATTTAAGCAGTGAAACTGCTTTGGGCTATAAAGCCAATTTTAAAAGACAGTTCGAGCAACAATTACTACTATTGCAACAGAAATTAAATCAATATACTGCTTTAGAAAAACAATTGAAATCGCAATTGGTTATTACCGATGCCTTGGTTGACAGCTATAGAAAACTATTGCTTACAGGCGATGTACAAATTACGGATTACGTCATTGCTATAGGAAATCTTATTACCATCAATACTACTATTTCGCAAAATACTATCAGTAAACTTCAAACCATAAATGAAATTAATTATTGGAGTAAAAATTAATATGCTATGAAAAAAGTAATTCTTCTTTTTGCAGTTTTTATAATCTGTTCGTGTACCAAAAAAGTATCCGAAGAAACACAAGTAATTCCGACTATTCCGGTAACGCTTACTACTATTGATACTATCGGAATGAACAGTTATGTTGATTTAAATGCCACAGCTACATTTTTAGTCAAAAATAATATCAAAGCAAATGCTACGGGATATCTAAAAAGTGTTTCTGTACAAAATAACGATTATGTTTCAAAAGGGAAAACACTATTTACACTCCAAACCAAAGAAGCCAAAGTGCTTGGCAATACCATAAATAAAATTGATCCGAGCTTAAATTTTGGTAGTCCAATAAAAATAAACGCCGAAGCCAGTGGCTACATTACTAATATCAATGCGCAATCGGGTGATTATGTTCAGGATGGTGATCAATTGGCGGTTATTAATGATGTGAATAGTTTCGGGATTGTTTTAAGTCTTCCTTATGAACTCAAAGAATTTGTAAAACCAAATCAAGAACTCACCGCTTTTTTACCAGATGGAACAACATTAAAAACCACTGTTCAAAAGTTTATGCCTACTGTAGATATGGCATCGCAAACACAAAGTGTTATATTAAAATCTGCTAAAAATGATATTCCAGAGAATTTAATTGTCAAAATTCGCATTTATAAAAAATCAAAAGCTAAGTCGATTTCATTACCTAAGTCAGCTGTTTTGAGCGACGAAACCGAAACGGAATTTTGGATTATGAAAATGATAAATAGTAATACGGCTGTAAAAATTTCTATCAAAAAAGGAATAACCACCGATGACCGAATTGAGGTTCTCTCTCCTGTTTTGAATAAAAAAGACAAAATTTTGCTCACCGGAAATTATGGTGTCTCTGATACGATAAAAGTAAAAGTCATTAAAAAGTAAAAGATGAACAACTTTTTTGTAAAACACAAACATGGTTTAAGCACTGTTATTTTCCTAATCATTTTGGGAGGATTTTTTGCTTACTCTAAAATGCAAACCAGTTTGTTTCCTGAAATCACCTTTCCTAAAATAAAAATCATAGCGGACAATGGTCAACAACCCATCAAGAAAATGATGATTGGTGTAACTAAACCATTGGAGAATGCCATCAAACAAGTACAAGATGTAAAAATCGTTAGAAGTACTACCAGCAGAGGAAGTTGTGAAATTTCAGCATTTATTGATTGGAAAGCCAATATAGATTTGAGCAAAACTAGAATTGAAGCTAAGATTAATCAAATTAAAAATAACCTACCAGCAGACTGCCAAATTACGGTTGAAAAGATGAATCCTTCTATTCTTACAGTCATAGGATATACTATAGAAGCAAAAGGAAAATCAGCTATTGAGCTCAAAAAAATAGCCAATTATACCATTAAACCATTCCTGTCACAAGTAGATGGTGTTAGCGAAATTAGAATTATTGGCGGTAAAGAAAAAGAATATTGGTTAGCATTGGATACGGACAAAATGAGTGCTCTGGGGATAACACCCAACACGATAAGTCAGGCGTTAACTGCTACTAATTTTATTAAATCGAATGGCTATTTATCGGATTATCGGTATTTATATCTTACTGTTTTAGATGCACAAGTAACTTCAAAGGAAGACCTCGAAAATTTAGTAATTAGCAATAATGGCAAAGGGATTATTACTTTAAAAAATATTGCCTCAATTGAAATTAGAGAAGCTAAAGAATATATAAAAATCAATGCTAATGGTAAAGAAAGCATTTTGGTTGACGTTATAAAACAATCTGATGCTAACTTAATTACCGTTTCCGAGGATATGAATTTAAAATTGGAAGCACTCAAAAAAATTCTTCCTAGCGGAGTTACTATTAAACCCTATTATGAACAATCTAATTTTGTAAACGATGCTGTAAAAAGCGTAAGCGATAGTTTATTAATAGGATTGTTTTTAGCCATCATTGTTGCCATATTATTTTTAAAATCGGTCAAAGCAAGTGCTACAATATTAATCATTATACCCGTAACATTAGGATTGACCTTAATTGTTTTATACCTAACCGGACAAACATTCAATATAATGACTTTAGGAGCAATTGCTGCCGCTTTAGGATTGATTATTGACGACGCCATTGTAGTTGTAGAACAAATACACCGAACGCACGAAGAACATCCAGAAGAACCAACAGTTTCGTTATTACAAAAAGCAATACAGTATTTGTTTCCTGCCATGGTGGGCTCTTCGTTAAGTACCATTGTTATTTTTATTCCGTTTGTTTTGATGAGTGGCGTAGCTGGTTCTTATTTTAAAGTACTAACCGATACGATGATAATTACGCTTGTTTGTTCTTTTCTTGTTACGTGGTTGTTGCTTCCAGTAGTTTATTTGCTGTTGACAAAAAAGAATAATGATGCAATTGTTAAAAAGGAAACGCAAGAAGTAAAAACACAAGCTTGGGTTGCCTATTTTATTCAAAGACCCATAATTAGTGTTGGTTTGTGTGTTGCTTTATTACTTTCTATTTTTATAGTATTGCCAAATTTAGAAACAGGGTTTTTACCCGAAATGGATGAGGGTAGTATTGTACTAGATTATGAGTCGCCACCAGGAACATCACTTGAAGAAACGGACAGAATGTTGAGCGAAGTAGAAAAAATAATTACCAATGTTCCAGAAGTAGCCGCCTATAGCCGAAGAACTGGAACACAAATGGGTTTCTTTATCACTGAACCCAACAAAGGTGATTATTTAATTCAACTAAAAAAAGACCGAAGTAAATCAAGTAATGATGTTATTGATGAAATAAGAACTAAAATAGAAGCTACACAACCTGGTTTACGAATAGATTTTGGTCAAGTAATTGGCGATATGTTGGGTGATTTGATGAGTTCGGTTTCTCCGATAGAAGTGAAAATTTATGGTAATAATCAAAAAGAATTGCAAAAAATAGCCCGTGATGTTTCCAAAGAGGTAGAAAATGTAAAAGGAACCGCTGATGTTTTTAATGGTATTGTTATCACTGGTCCATCGGTTACTATTGAACCCAATTATAATCAACTAGCCCAATATGGCATAACACCCGCAGATTTACAATTTCAAATCCAAACAGCATTAGAAGGCAACGCTATTGGTAACATCATTGAAAACGAAAAAACAACACCAATTCGGTTGATTTACAACAACAAGTATCATCTCGGAATTCAAGACTTGAATAAATTTAAAGTTTTTTTACCTAATGGTAAGTCCATCCCAATAACCAATTTAGTAACTATAACTGTTACAAAAGGAGAAGCAGAAATAGAACGTGAAAATCTTCAAATGATGTGTGTGGTAAAAGGTAGATTGAACAATCGAGATTT
>JAYVNT010000259.1:0-5751 GCA_043758285.1 Flavobacterium sp. | reverse complement strand
TGTCAATAACATAATCGGCACGTTCAATCATGTCTTTGTCGTGTTCGACCACTATAATTGAATTTCCGATATCACGTAATTGTTCCAACGAATGAATTAGTTTTTCATTGTCTCTTTGATGCAAACCAATACTCGGTTCGTCCAAAATATAAAGTACACCAACCAATTGCGAACCAATTTGTGTTGCCAAACGAATACGTTGTGCTTCGCCACCAGAAAGTGATTTTGAACTACGATTTATCGATAAATAATTCAGACCAACATTCACCAAAAATCGCAAACGGTCTTTGATTTCCTTGACGATTTCAGTGGCAATTATCTTTTGTTTTTCATTCAAATGTTTATCCAAATCATCAAACCAAGCTGATAATTCCAAAATATCCATCGTAGATAAATCAAAAATATTTTTCTCGTGAATTCGGAAATACATCGCTTCTTTTTTCAAACGAGAACCTTGACAATCTGGACATTCAATTTCGTCCATGAATTCTTTTGCCCAGCGTCTTATGGATGTCGAATTGCTCTCGTCATATTGGTTTTTGATGAAATGCGATATTCCTTCAAATTCAATTTTATATTCTTTCGTAATGCCCAACGTTTTGGATGCTACCGAAAATTTATCTTTACCGCCATGCAAAATAATTTCCATTGCTTCTTCCGAAATAGTTTCTACAGCATCGGTTATTTTGAAGTTAAATTTTTCGCCAATGATTTCCAATTGCTTGAAAATCCAAGAACTTTTATATTCGCCAAGCGGAGCAAAACCACCATTTTTTATAGATAATTTTGGATTGGGAATAATTTTTTTTAGATTAATTTCGTGAACAGTTCCCAAACCTTTGCAATGTTCGCAGGCACCCTTTGGTGAGTTGAACGAAAACAAATTCGGCTCTGGATTTTGATAGGATATTCCAGAAGTAGGACACATTAAATTCCGACTGAAATAACGAACTTCATTAGTATCTTGATCCAAAATCATCAATACATTTTCGCCGTGATACATCGCAGTTTTGATGCTTTCGGATAAACGTTTTTCGTTTTCTTCATTATTCTCAATCACCATTCTGTCGATTACAATTTCGATGTCGTGGGTTTTGTAACGGTCGAGTTTCATGCCAGGCAATAAATCCTGAACATCGCCATTCACTCGAACTTTTAAGAAACCTTGTTTGGTAATCTGTTGGAACAATTCGGCATAATGACCTTTTCGGGCACGAATTACTGGTGCTAGAATATTGATTCGTTTTCCTGTAAAATCTTTAATAATCAAATCCTTGATCTGCTCATCAGAATAGGAAACCATTTTTTCGCCAGAAACATAACTATAAGCTTCACCAGCACGAGCATACAATAAGCGCAAGAAATCATAAATCTCAGTAATGGTTCCAACGGTAGAACGCGGACTTTTGCTGGTTGTTTTTTGTTCTATAGCAATTACAGGAGATAGTCCATCTATTTTATCTACATCAGGACGTTCTAATCCGCCAAGGAATTGACGCGCATAAGCCGAGAACGTTTCTATATAACGGCGTTGTCCTTCGGCATAAATGGTATCGAATGCTAATGATGATTTTCCAGAACCCGAAAGTCCGGTAATAACCACCAGTTTTTCTCTGGGAATGGTGATGTCAATATTCTTTAGATTGTGCACGCGGGCACCAAGAACTTCAATCGTATTTTCAGTATCTAGCATAGCAATTTTCGCAAAACGCAAAGGTAGTGTTTTGAAAGGAAATTTCTATTATACAGTTAAGAAGAAATTGTTAAAAGAAATCAATCTATAATCATTTCTTTCAAACGTTGACGGTAATTTTCTAACACGTCAATTTTAGAAAGAAGACCAAAGTATTTCCCTTTTTGAATTACAGCCAGAATTGTAGTATTGGAAGTTTCAAATTGTTTCATCACTTTTTCTGGTTTGTCTTCCAGTTGAATGACAGTTTCGGCTTGGCTCATTATTTCACTGATTGACATGAATTTTACCCGATATTGATTAAAAATTGTTGCTTTTACATTTTCGAAATCGATAATACCAATCAGATTCTTCTCTTCATCAATGATAGGAATTATTTTTTGTTCGGTAGTCGAGAAAATTTTCACAGCACTTTCTAACGTGTTATCCAGCGTTAACGTTTTGTATTTTTTTTGAACGAGTTTATAAATGTCAATGCTTTGAAGAATATTTTTGTCTTTATCACTAGTAAAAACATCTCCTTTATCTGCTAATGCTTTTACATCCATCGAATGTTTTTCAAACTGTTTGGAAACCGCATAACTCACAGAAGAAACAATCATCAATGGCACCATCAAATCATAACCACCAGTAATTTCTCCGATAAGGAAAATAGCAGTCAATGGCGCATGAAATAAGCCACTTAGGATTCCAGCCATACCAACGATGGTGAAATTAGCAATCGGTAAATGATGTGTGAAATTTAAAAGATTTACTGTTTTGGCAACAAAAAAACCAAGATACGAACCTACAAAAAGGGAAGGCGCAAAATTGCCGCCGTTTCCTCCGCTTCCCAAAGTTAATCCAGTGGCAAAAGCTTTTAGCAACATCGTTACTCCAACAAAAGCAAGCAAAATCCATTCGCTATTTTTAAAGGGTTCGAGCATGGTGTTGTCTAATAAAATGTTTGGGTTTTTGGACGCTAATGTTTTGATACTTTCGTAACCTTCGCCAAAAAGCGTCGGGAAAAAGAAAATCAAAACCGCTAAAATAGATGCGCCAAAAAGTGCTCTTCGATACCCTTTGTTTCTAAAAGTACCGAAGAATTTTTCAATTCGTTGAAAATTTCGAGCATGATAAATAGAAGCAAATCCCGCTAAAACTCCGAGTAGAATATAAAAAGGCGTGTTGTGATAATCAAATTTCAATGTCTGTTCAAAGTTTAAAATCACATCATGATTAAGCGCTACAGTAGAAATCAAAGCACCTGTAGCTGCCGAAATAATTATAGGAATAAATGCAGAAATGGAAACATCGGTCAATACCACTTCAATAGCGAATAAAACGCCTGCGATTGGTGCGTTAAATGCCGCTCCAATTCCAGCCGCAACACCGCAAGCCAATAGTAAAATTCTATCTTTTTGGGAGAGATGGTATTTCTGCGCAAAGTTAGAACCAAAAGCGGCACCCGTAATCACAATCGGGCTTTCTAATCCGGCGGAACCGCCAAGTCCAACGGTTAAGGAACTCGTTATTATTTGGGCATACATTTGTTTTTTCGGAACAATGCCACCTTTTCTGGCAACGGCATATAAAACTCTAGAACTTCCTTTTTCCAAACTGTTTCCTAAGAAATTCCGAATGATAAAAACAGTCAGTAAAATTCCAACAACGGGTAGTAAGCTGTTGATGTAAGGTAGTTTTAAATATCCATTAATATCGTTGGCCCAAAGGAAAATATTGTGAGCGAAACTTTTCAGAATAATTACGGCAGTAGAACATGTAATGGCTACAACAACACTGGCAAAATAAATAAAATTCCGCTCGCTGAGTTTGTCTTTTAAAAGGAAAATTAAATTCTCGGCTCTTCTGAAAATACTTCGGAACACAATTTTAAAATTAGAAGCTTTGCTCTTAGACATTTATTCGTTTCTTTTGAATGGTAAAAGTACGATTTCAATTGCAATGAGAATTAAGAATTTTGGAGTTCCAGTATTTTAGCGGCGCAATGTTCGCGCAATTCCTCAAAAAACAGCGTGAATTCCTGTTCAAATTCAGTATAAAACTGTTGGAGTTCTATCATAGATTCGTGCATATTGACACGGTTTTTGGTGCGATGATCCATATGAAACATTATCATTTGCAAGCCATCAATCGTGGCATAACTTACCAGCCAGTTTCGAGCAAACATATACGGAATCATACTTTTGACTTTTTCTGTCAAGATTTCATAATTGTCTTTTAAAAGATGATAAAAAGTATCGGCATAGACTTCCAGTTTTACATCGGAATACGTATTCCAATTTTTTGCTAAGAAATGGTCGTAGAAAATATCCATAATCACGCCGGAATAATGACCATACTTTTCGTGAAGCCGGTGTTTGCTTTGCCTATAAACGGGGTGCATATCGGTAAAACTGTCTATCGAACGGTGCAACAAAATCCCTTTTTTAACTTCGCCTTCATATTCTTCATAACTATGACCACGAATGCTGTCCGCCATAAAGTTCCCGATTTTCAACAAATCGTTATCACCTGAAAGATAAATGTGAGCAAGGAAGTTCATTAAGAAAGGTTATGAGATTTATGCATTTATCAAGTTTAGTCAATTGTAAATATAGGAAAATATTTTTTTGAAACTTTGTGCCTTTACTCTTTAGTAGAAATCAACTTCATTATATTTGCATTTGATGAAAATCAACTTCATAAACCTTATAACCTTTCAAAACTTTAAAAATGACTTTAATCAAATCGATATCGGGAATTCGTGGCACTATTGGCGGAAAAGTAGGCGATAATTTAACGCCTGTTGATGCAGTAAAATTTGCTTCGGCTTATGGAACGTTTCTAAAAAACTCGCAACCTGCAACCTGCAACTCGAAACTAAAAGTAGTCATTGGTCGTGATGCCCGGATTTCAGGTTCAATGATACACAATTTGGTGATGAATACGTTACTCGGATTGGGAATTGACGTTATCGATTTGGGATTGTCAACCACACCAACCGTTGAAATTGCCGTTCCGATGGAAAAAGCCGATGGCGGCATTATCTTGACGGCATCGCACAATCCGAAACAATGGAATGCTTTGAAATTATTGAATGCTAAAGGCGAATTCTTGAGCGGAAAAGAAGGCGAATTGATATTAGAAATAGCCGAAACGGAAGCATTTGATTTTTCAGATGTGGATTCTTTGGGAGAAATTTTTGTCAACGATTCCTATATGGATATTCATATTGATGAGGTTTTGGATTTGCCGTTGGTAGATGTTGAAGCGGTTGCCAGTCGTAAATTTAAAGTCGTTGTTGATGGCGTGAATTCTTCGGGAGGCATCATTATTCCTAAACTTTTGGAGCTAATGGGCGTGGAGTGTGTGAAATTATACTGCGAACCTAACGGACATTTTCCGCATAATCCTGAACCGTTGAAAGAACATTTGGAGGATATTTGCAAGCTAGTTGTGGAAGAAAAAGCCGATTTCGGTATTGTGGTTGACCCCGATGTCGACCGTTTGGCTTTCATTTCTAACGATGGCGAAATGTTTGGCGAAGAATATACGCTAGTCGCTTGTGCCGATTATGTGTTGAGCAAAACTCCTGGGAATACGGTTTCGAATATGAGTTCGTCACGTGCATTAAGAGACATAACAAACAAACACAACGGCAGCTATCAAGCCAGTGCGGTGGGCGAAGTGAATGTAGTCGAATTGATGAAGAAAACTAATGCCATAATTGGTGGCGAAGGCAATGGCGGCATCATCTATCCAGAATCACATTACGGACGCGACAGCATCGTTGGTGTGGCGTTGTTCTTGACCTATTTGGCAAACCAAGACAAAACTGTTGCAGAATTGCGAGCGTCGTACCCACAATATTACATGAGCAAAAACAAGATTGAGTTGACACCACAAATTGATGTGGATGCCATTCTGGTTGCTATGACCGAGAAATACAAAGACGAAGACATTACCACCATTGACGGTGTTAAAATAGACTTTGCCGAAAACTGGGTGCACCTCCGAAAATCAAATACCGAACCTATTATTCGAATTTATACCGAAGCGCAAACGCAACAAGCTGC
>JAYVNT010000258.1:0-5777 GCA_043758285.1 Flavobacterium sp. | reverse complement strand
AATCGTCTAAATTGATACTTAGTTCCCCATTTAATGTAGTGCTGTAACCAATTGACATAACATCTGTTTCTGTAAAAGGCAGACTTTTACCCTGTATTGCTAAATGATCTGTTCCAACCATAGTGTAAATGGAAACTGTATTACCAACTGCTAGTGTTTTACCATCAAATAACGAATCGAAATCATTGGTAGCTCCTTCAACATAACCCAATAACATTTGGTTATATGCGCCTAAAGAACTTCTCAGTGACAGCCAAATGCGGTGTCTTTCTAATGCCTCAGAAATAGAATTTGTGGAGGTAGTAGGTGATGAATTTCTAAAAAACTGGGTGTTATTGCCAGTAATTCGCATCGCATCATTAAAGATTGCAGTATAAGTTCCATTAGCCAAACTAGTTTTAGCTTCTATGAAGAAACCTTGTCCGGCAGCAATTTTTCCAGTAGGTGTAACACCTCCGGTTACCCCAGGATTTGCTGTCCCTACACCACCTGTATAATTATATTTTGCATAATCATTAGCGGTATATGAATTATTTGCAATTGCTGTGTTGTGTGTCCAAGAGTAAATGGTTCCATTGGTTGCTGAGGTATTAGCTCCAATAAATAAATCAGCATCAATAGCTGATGGATAAGGATTACCAATTAAATTATAGGTTCCTGTACTTTTTTTAATTGGAATTGTAAAAACTCCATTGCTTGGAACACCTATAAAAATTGTTTCTACGATTTGTGTTGGGCTATAAGATAATCCGCTGGGTGCTCTTCCGATATAACCAATCCCCTGTGTCATGGTAGTTGCCCCGCTTTGAGCTACATAAAGATTAGTCGTGGTATTAAAATTATAAAATAAAGAATTTGTTGCTAATTGACTTAAAGTAGCTGATACTACTGGTGAAGACCAATAGGTATAATCATATTGTTTGAGTGCTGTGGTTTTTCTTTTATAGGTAATATTCCCGCTATTTACTACAGCGTCATTGGTTTGTACTAAACTAGCACCATCTTCAAAAGTTAATGAACCAGCTATAACTTTCACATCGTTAATTATTGTTAATGTATGTCCAGAATTTATTACTACTATCCCTGAACTTATCAAGCAAGCGCAACCAGTTAAGTTTGATGTTGATGAATAACTATTAGTAAATACTATTTTTTGCGCACTTGTTGGAGGAAATCCTGTTGACCAAGATGTTCCATTCCAGGTATCTGATGGTTGCGTATTGAGTGTTACACTGGTAGAAGCAATAGAAGTACAAGTCCCTGATGTTGCAGTTACTGAATAACTACCAGTTGGAGCTGTTATTGTTGAACCAGAGACGGTTACTCCTGTTGATGGTGTTACTGTATAGGTATAAGATGCATTATAATTTGTTATTGAAAAACTACCCGTTGCTATTGTACATGTTGGTTGGGTTACAGTTCCCAATGTTGGCTGAACTGGTGCAGCTGGTTGTGCATTTACCGTAGCAGTATTAGATGCAATAGAAGTACAAGGGCTTAAAGTAGCAGTCACAGTATAACTTCCAGCTGGAGCCGTTATTGTTGAACCGGAAATAGTTACTCCTGTTGATGGTGTTACTGCGTAGGTATAAGATGCATTATAATTTGTTATTGAAAAACTACCCGTTGCTAATGAACAAGTTGGTTGCGTTACAGTTCCCAATGTTGGTTGAACTGGAGTAGCTGGTTTGGCATTAATAGTTACGCTTGTCACAGGAGAAATACACCCTGAAGAATTTTTTGCTGTGGTACTGTATGTACCGACAGCTATTGAATTAAAAATACCAGTAGTGTTTGAATAAGTTATACCATTTATGCTGTAAGTCATGCCTGTTCCTGTTGGAGAAGAGATAGTAATTGTTCCAGTAGCAAGAGTACAAGTAGGTTGAGTGATAGCAACTACTGGTGTTGATGTAGCCAAACCAGAATTAACCACGACTGTTCTTTCTGCCACCGCAATTGGATTTCCAGAAAGAGATGATTTCATGAGAACCTTATAAACATATGAATTAGGCGAAGACGATGCTGTTACACTGTAACTTGGGCTGCTTGAATATGCAGTGCCGCCACTTGGAAGACCTGTCCCAAAAAATGAATATGTATAAGTTCCGTTTGGTGGTGGTGTAGCCAAAAGATTTATCGTGTTGCTAGTACAAACTGGCGAATTAGAAGTCAAACTTCCTGTTCCACCTGTACTTATAAGCTCAGCAAAACTGAGACTAGCACCAGAATTCCCATTACAACTTGCTAAAAAATTTGTCCCTATATATATTCGTTCTGAAGCGCTACATGAACCACCTGTAAGACTTCCACCAGTTTCTATCAATAAGGAAGAGCCATCACCTAATGTTAATGAATCATTACCAGGGGAAAAATCAATTGTAGCATTGTTTCTAATAACTAATTGAATTGCTCCTAAACAACTTAGGTTTAAATCGGCATTCATGACAAGTGAAGTGGACGAAGTTCCATTACCAACATAAACAACACTGCATCCCGTAAATGAACTGCAAGATAACGTACTTGAATTTACAGTTGTACCTGTAATAGTACACTGGGCATTACACCCAAATGAAAATAACAAGACGGTAACGAATAATAGTAAAGATGTTTTCATATAGTACCTATTTTACGTAGGTAGTTAATATGTAGATTTAATGGGATGTAAATTTACAAAAGCAACCAAATATAAAAAATTATAGTCGATATACTACCTGAAAAATCTATGAATGGCACAATTGTAGAGTTCGGAAGTAATGCAGAAGACATTTAAAGAATTATCATCACTCCGTTTATTGTTATTTGAAGTCCGAAACTCATTTGCGGGCTGCGGGAGCTTGGAAATGCTCAAAAATTGGTTTTTTAATTCCAAATGATAACTATTAAAAAATCAACTGTTTTCTAATGCCAATCAATACAAAAATAAAAAGTGTGTATGCTATGAAAAACGGCACAATAAACTCTATCCAACCCAATGGTAACATCACCGCAATAATAAGCAACTGAAATCCTAAACCATACAACGAAAGCAGCGTCATAAACCAGCTGGGAAAGGTTTTTACTTTATACGCTTCGGGGTCAAGTGCGTGAATAATTTTGTCAAAGGCACCGTAGACTATCGTATAAATTCCAAACAAAATAGTAACTGTTTGCTGGGTTTCGCCGGGTAATGCTTTGGGCGTTTTGTATTCAAATATTTTACTGGTACTATCGCCTCCAACAGATTTGGTTCTCAAAATAACATAGTAGTAATTGTATAAGGTGCCTTGCAGTTGGATGCCAATAAAAGCCAATAAAGTTAGCCAGATTGTGGTTTTAGAAACATAACAAATTGCCATCAAAAACAAGAAGTTCAGAGTAATATCAAACAAACTATCGAGGTATCTTCCAGAATAAGAAGGAGTTTTTTTCAGTCGAGCCAGTTCGCCATCGGCAGCATCAATTATTGATTTTAAAACAATAAAACATCCTGCCAGAAAGTAATGATTTGTAAGGATGCAATAAATAGCAATTAAACCAGAAATTCCGAAAAGTAAGGTAACATGAATAGGAGTGAAGCGGGTATTTTTTAATTGGTTGGCTAGAAACCGTCCAAAGGTTCTACCATAATCTGATAAATCTAAAAATTTATCTTGAGCAGCAAGTTTTGGCATTTAACATTCATAAACAAAGAAGTGTGACAATATAGTCGAGAAGCAAAGATAGATTTTATTGATTTTTTTCGGGTACTATTTCAGTTATTTTTTCAGATTCTAGCACTAAATACCATTGAAAACCAAACAATAATGAAGCAATTGCAAGATGAATAGGTTGGGAAGCAAATGGGAAATCAAAATAGTACATGGCAATTCCGGTGCAAATTTCGGCAGCAATTAATCCGAGAACCCAATTCATTTTTGAAAATCCTAGTTTTAATTTTTTGTTTTGTATAAATAAATAGCCATTTACGGCTAAAACTAAAAGCGAAAACGAGCGGTGAATATAGAAAAGCAATGTAGGACTTTGAAGCCATAAGATACTAGCAGTAACCCCATTTTTGATTTCCATATCAATGTGCTGTCGCACTTGGGTGCCCATAATTATTTGAATAATCGATAAAAATAATGCCAACCACAATAATAAATTGAACTTGCTATTTGAATTAGAAACAGTATTTGAAACAGAACATTTTTTGATGACATATAAAATCAGCGCCACAATCAATAATGCAACAACCATGTGGGTTGTAATTTTAAAAGGAGACAATACCGAGTCTACCACAGTTTTTCCAAGCCACGCCTGAAAACCCATCATAAAGACGACTATACAAGAAAACAACGTGATTTTTCTGTTGGATTTCCAATACCAAAATGACCCAATTGCCATTGCCAAACAAGCCAATCCAGCTAGTGCGCCTAACAACCGATTTACGTATTCCACCCAAGTGTGCAGCGGATTAAAAATGGCATAATCGTGTTTGGTGTATTTTTCCCAATTGGTTTTATCAAAGGTCGTTTCGGTTTTAAAATCTTTGGAAGCAACCAATAGCGTTTCGTCCTTAATTATAACTTGACCTTTTTTAAACTCCCTATTAGAAGACCATGTAAGCTCTGAAATTTCTGTTGGAGGAATATAGTAACCAAAACATTTTGGCCAATCGGGACAACCCATTCCCGAGCCAGTCATTCTAACCAATGCCCCCGCAACGATAACTAAATAAACTAAGACAAGTGCTGTTTTTGAAATGCTTAAAAAATATTTTTTCATACTAATCTGCTTTTTGTAATCCTAACTTCTCTGCACGCTTCAAAACAAAATCATAAGCCGCCTGATACTCATTTGGAATTTCACCTTCCAGAATGGCTTCCTTAACAGCTTCTTTCAAAACACCAATTTCGCGTGAGGGTTTTAAATTGAAGATTTCCATAATTTCTTCACCTGAAATAGGTGGCTGGAAATTACGAACATGGTCACGTTCTTCAACTTCAACTATTTTCTGGCGAACAACATCAAAATTGTTATGGTATTTTTTAAACTTCGATGGATTCTTGGTCGTAATATCAGCTTCGCACAACGTCATCAGATTATCTACATCTTCACCAGCATCAAAAACCAAACGACGCACAGCCGAATCGGTTACAATATTTTCCGAAAGTACTATTGGGCGTGAACTCAGCATAACCATTTTTGCCACAAATTTCATCTTTTGGTTCAATGGCATGTGCAAGCGTTCAAAGATTTTTTTAACCATTTTTCCGCCAAGGAATTCGTGACCATGAAAAGTCCATCCTTGTTTTTTGTTAAAACGTTTTGTTGGTGCTTTGCCAATATCGTGCAATAAAGCTGCCCAACGCAACCAAACATCATCTGTATTCGGACAAATATTATCCACGACTTCAAGTGTATGATAAAAATTATTTTTGTGTGTGTGACCTTCTATTTCCTCGACGTTGTTCAAGGCAGTCAATTCAGGAAGAATAATATCTAATAATCCGGTTTTGTATAGATGTAAAAAACCAATGGATGGTTTTGGTGTTGAAAGAATTTTATTCAGTTCATCTACAATTCGTTCTCCTGAAATAATTTTGATTCGAGAAGCATTTCTTGAAACTGCTTCCAAAGAATCGGCTTCAATTTTAAAGTTCAATTGTGTGGCAAATCGAACAGCACGCATCATTCGCAAAGGATCATCAGAATAGGTAATGTCAGGATTTAAAGGCGTCTTTAGTATTTTGTTTTCTAAATCTGTTAAGCCATTAAACGGGTCAACCAAGTCGCCATAATTGTTTTTATTTAAC
>JAYVNT010000257.1:0-5819 GCA_043758285.1 Flavobacterium sp. | reverse complement strand
ATTCTAGCAATATCGCCTTTAAATTCGTCTATTGGTTCAAAAACAGTTCCTGCGTAACCAACAGAATATCCATCGTTTAAATTTGAACCTTTCTTTGTTCCGTTCGTATAAGTATTTGAAGCCGTATTTACTCTTCCAAAAGGTAAATCACCACGTTGACCATTAACATATTTATCAGCTGGAACTACAAAATGTGCATCAGAATACATAGGTGTTGCTGAGCCAAAAACTGATTGAGGAATAAGGTGTTCTCTATTATACCTTTGGCATTCGGCAGTCCCTAATGTACCATCGTCTTGTCCAGTTCCATAGGTGAATTCACATTCTGGACCGGTAGGGTTTTCTGTGTACATATCAAGCATAGTTCCATTATTTTCATAATAAAAATCTTTGTCAGATGTTAAATAGGTTGTGTATAATCCTGAATATCCTCTGTCAATTTGATTTTTAATTATATTAAATAATTGCGTTTTCAAAACATACCCTATCCCAGTTGCGGTGTTATAATATCCAGACGGAATTGAATTGGTTGATTGCGTGTTTTTTGCAGTTTTTTGAGCAATAGCAAGTACTGTAAAACTTAGTAATAATAGGGTAACAATTTTTTTCATTTAAACTTTATATTTCTTTTTTTCTTTCTAATAATGCCATGTAAAATCCATCAAAGCCAGTTTCTTGTGCAAGGATTTTCGTTTCTTTAACAAAAGTAAATGATTTTCCAGTTTCAGTTGTTAAGAAATGCTTAATTTGTTCCTGATTTTCAGAGGGTAAGATAGAGCAAGTAGCATAAACTAACTTACCGCCGGGCTTCACAATTTTAGAATAGTTTTCTAAAACTTCGGCTTGAACTTTTTTGATATTATCAATAAATTCAGGTTGCAATTTCCATTTTGCATCAGGGTTTCTTTTTAAAACACCTAAACCACTACATGGTGCGTCAATTAATACTCTATCCGCTTTTTCGTGCAGTTTTTTGATAACTTTAGTTGTATCGATAATTCTATATTCTATATTGAATGCTCCATTTCGTTTGGCTCTTAATTTCAACTGTTTTAGTTTGCTTTCATACAAATCCATTGCAATTAATTGCCCTTTATTTTGCATTAATGAAGCCATGTGCAATGTTTTTCCACCAGCACCAGCACAAGTATCCACAACTCTCATTCCCGGTTGAACATCAAGGAAAGCGGCTACTAATTGTGATGAAGCATCTTGAACTTCAAACATTCCTTCTTTGAAAGCATCGGTCAAAAACACATTTGCTCTTTCTTTCAGCACTAAAGCATCAGGTTGATCTTTCAAAAATTCGGTTTCAATATTTAAATCCATCAAAAGAGAATGTAATTTTTCTTTTGTGGTGTTTAGCGTATTAACACGCAGAATAACTTTTGCCGGTTTGTTTTGAGCTGCTATTTCTTTAGTCCAAAGGGCTTCTCCTAATTCTTTTACACCCAACTCATCCATCCAATCTGGAATAGATTCCCGCATTTTTCTAATTTTAGAAAGTTCGTCAAATCTTCCTTTTATTTTTCGTTCAGGAGTTCCTTCTAGTTGTCTCCAATCAGGAATTGGATAACCTCTTAAAATAGCCCAAACAGCAAACATTCTCCACAAAGAATCTCTGTTAAAAGGTTCTTTTACTTCAGCAATTTCGGCGTATAATCTTTTCCAACGAACAACTTCATAGATAGTTTCGGCAACAAATTTTCTGTCGGAACTTCCCCAACGTTTGTCTTTTTTCAAAGCACGAGCTACCACTTTGTCCGCATATTCACTTTCGTTGAAGATAGCATTTAAAGAGTCAATTGTGGTGTAAACTAAATTTCGATGTAATCGCATGGTGTAAAAAAATAAGCCCGCAAAGATATTGCTTTTTTAGTATGCTTTATGAAATTTTATATGTCTTAACATATCACTATTTTATTTATTATTTAAATGCATATATTTGATTGAACAAATACTTTCATTAATGAAATTCAAGAGTCTACGTTATTTAATTTTCTGTTTTTTAATTGCGTTAAACTTTTGTAACGGCCAACCTTTTCAAATTGGACACACAACAATTAACTTCACAGATGCGTCTAGAAGCAACAGAACTATAGCGGCTGAAGTTTATTATCCTTCTAATACAGCTGGAGATAATGTAGCTATTACGAATATTAGTACTGAAGCTTTTCCAGTATTGTGTTTCGGTCATGGATTTGTAATGACTTGGGATGCATACCAAAATTTTTGGAGTTTTTTAGTGCCCAATGGTTACATAATGATTTTTCCAAAAACTGAAGGTTCGTTTTCACCATCACATATTGATTTCGGAAAAGATTTATCCTTTTTAATTGAGCAAATGAATGCTTTGGGAAATAACTCGACATCTATTTTTTATAATAGGATTAGTCCAATGAATTGCGTTATGGGACATAGTATGGGTGGCGGCGCATCTTTTTTGGCAGCTCAATTAAATCCAAATATTAAAGCACTTCTAAATTTTTCTTCAGCGGAAACTAATCCTTCAGCAATTCAGGCAGCTTCTTCAATAGTAATTCCTTCATTAATTTTTGCTGGATTTAATGATTGTGTTGCACAACCAATTACAAATCAAATTCCAATGTATACTGGATTGGCAAGTCCTTGTAAAACTTTGATAAGTATCATTGGTGGAAGTCATTGTCAAATGGCAAATAGTAATTTTTTCTGTGGAGTTGGTGAGTCTTCATGTACACCACAACCAACAATCACAAGGACTGTTCAGCAAAATATAATTAATAGCTATATTTTGCCATGGTTGGATTTTCAATTGAAAGGAAATTGTACTCAAGGAAATTTGTTTGATAATCAAATTGTAGTTGACAATGCTATCACATTTCAAAAAAACTGCATTCAATGTAATTCTCTAAATGTAAATAATTCAATTTTGAAAAACCAAATTATACTGAGTCCTAATCCTGCAAAAGATTTTATTTTGATTTCCGGAAAAGTAGGTGAGATGTATCAAATTTCAGTTTTTGATATATCAGCAAAACTTATACTGGTAAGAGAATTTACTAGAGAAACTTCAATCAACACTTCAGAATTTGCGAAAGGAATTTATTTCTATTCTGTTAAAAACAAGAATAATAACTGGAGCAATGATATATTTATTAAAGAATAAATGTAACTAATAAACTCTTATCATTTCTATGTTTTCTGGGGCATGAAGCACTAGAGGGAATTGTTCAATTTTCACTGAACTATTATCCAATCCAAATGCTTTACCCTCAGATAAGCTTAGTTTTTTAAGTATAAAATAACTATTCATTATTATTTTTTCAATAAAAGTTAAATCACTATCGTTTGATAAAAACTTTTCAGAAAGTACAAATTTAAAATCACCTATAATGTTATTTTTATTTAAAGATTCATAACGACTGGTAACATCAACTTCTCCTTTACTTACCATATCTTTGATAACTTCTTTAAACATTAAATTTATTTTTGTGGCTTCTCTAAAACCCAAATTAAAATCAACTCTATATAAATCGTCTTTTATAATTTCGATTACTCTATATTCTTTTTTATAAGGTTCACTTAAAATATTTACATGAATAAACCAGTACATATCCGCTCTTTTTGGACGTTTTTGAAGGATGGAATACATGACTTTTTCTTCAATTTCGTCAGAACGAGTTGAGTTGGTCATATAAATCAAATGCGTCGCATATTTTGGAATGGATAAATCTACACTCAATTCAGCAAGAACTTTTTTATAAGTATCTATTTTAACAATTTTGGTGTATGTTTTGCTGATTTTTTTTGCCATAAACCAAACAGTCATTATACCTATTAACACACAAGCAATAATTAAAGTAACATAACCACCATGAGGGAATTTATCAAGATTTGCAACTAAAAAGCTTCCTTCTATTGCAAGATACAGAGCAATAACTGGCACAATTAAAAACATGGAAACTCTTTTCATTATCATGTAATAATTCAAAAGAATGGTTGTCATAATCATGCAAAGCACAATTGCTAGACCGTAAGCGGCTTCCATATTTCCTGATTCTTCAAAGTGTAGCACTATTCCAACACAACCAATGAATAACAACCAATTTATAGATGGAATATACAATTGTCCTTTTAAATCGGTTGGATATTTGATTTTAACTTTTGGCCAAAAGTTTAATCGCATGGCTTCATTAATAAGCGTAAACGAACCGCTAATTAATGCTTGTGAAGCAATCACAGCAGCCATTGTTGCTATTACAATTCCAATAGGCTGAAACCAGCTTTCCATCATTAAATAAAATGGATTTGCATTATTTCCTCCTAAATCTATTAATCGTTCACCTTCATGTTTAATTAAGTAAGCACCTTGACCGAAATAGTTTAGAACCAAAGTAGTTTTTACAAAAATCCAACTAATTCGAATGTTCTTTCTACCGCAATGTCCCATATCTGAATACAAAGCTTCTGCACCAGTAGTACATAAAAATACAAATCCTAGAACATAAAATCCATCTGGGTGAATTTTTAACAGGTTAAAGGCATAATAAGGATTAAGTGCATGGAAAACAGAAAGATTGGAACTTATTTGAATAATCCCCAGAATCCCAAGCATACTGAACCAAACAAGCATCATCGGGGCAAAAAACTTTCCTACTAATTTAGTTCCAAATTGTTGAATAGTGAATAAAATGAAAAGAATTCCAATTACGATTGGAACAGTATTAATATTAGGATAAAAAGTTCTAATTCCCTCTACTGCTGATGCAACTGAGATTGGAGGCGTTATTATCCCATCAGCTAAAAGTGCACTTCCTCCAATGATCGCAGGAACGATAAGCCATTGAATTTTGGTTCTTTTTACCAACGCATATAGCGCAAAAATTCCCCCTTCACCATGATTATCAGCACTCAAAGTGATAATTACATATTTTAAAGTAGTTTGAAGTGTCAATGTCCAAAATATACAGGACAATCCGCCTAAAATGATATCTTCGTTGATAACATTTTTTAATCCAATTATGGCTTTCATTACATATAAAGGAGAAGTTCCTATATCACCATAAATAATTCCTAAAGTAATAAGTAATCCAGCAACAGTGAGTTTACTGTGAAGTTGATGATTATGGGCACTCATAAAAAGTAATTAAAAAACGGTTACAAATGTAGTTTATTTTTAAATCAATTACTTTTTTAGGAGTTTAATTTTGATTTTGGTAATTATTATTAAATTAAAACATTATAAAATAAAAAAGAGAGCAATTATGCTCTCTTTTTTTATCTCCCTAATTTTTTATCGCGATATTGTTGTAATAATTTTCGATTAAAACTTTCCTCTGTTTTTTTGAGTTTTAAAATTTTAATCGGCGAAATAATACCTTTCAAACTAGCAACAAATTTCTTTTTTGCAAGATATAATTCATCTTCTGTGCTTTCCATTTGAGCTAACATTGTTGACGCTTCTTTTTCAGATAATTTATCAAAAGAATCTTCATCAGATCGCTCTAAATAAGCTTTCATTTTTTGTTTTTTAATGTCTTGTTGTTTGTCTTCAAATGCATTGAATAAAGGCCAAAATTTTTCAGCTTCATCAGATGTTAGCGATAATTCTTCGGTTATGAAAGCCACTTTTAAAGCTTTGATTTGTTCTTTCTTTTTACGAATAAATGGACCATCTTGGGCAATAGCATTAATAGAAATTATAACTAATAGTAGTGAGAGTGTTTTTTTGATTTTCATAATTAATCTATTATGTATTGTTCTAAATTGGAGTTTGATTTTAAGGCATCCACAATGGTAGCGTCATCAACATTGAGTTCCATTTTTATTTTATCTAA
>JAYVNT010000256.1:0-5833 GCA_043758285.1 Flavobacterium sp. | reverse complement strand
CTATTTGCCCTTGGATACCATTGCTTTTTTACCAATTGGGCTAGCCATTGCTTTTTGTTTATTATTACTTAAAAAATCAAATCAAAATCAAAAAATGCTACCTAACCTATTGTTGCTTTTATGTGTTATTTGCTCTGTATATGTATTAGGCAAAACCTTTTTGATAAAAGACGAAGTAGTGACAGATACCAAATTTGAGAAACAAAAAATTGAAACTAAGAAAGAAGCCAAAAAAGAACTCGAAGATTTAGAAAAAGATTTAGAATAAAAAAGAACAAAATGAGAAACATTTTAATCATTGGTGCCGGGCGTTCAGCATCTTCACTAATAAAATATCTTTTAAGAAAATCTACTCAAGAAAACTTAAATGTAACTATTGGTGATTTATCAATAGAATTAGCCCGAAGAAAAACATACAATCATGCTAATGCAAGACCAATTGCGTTAGACATAAATGATGTTGCACAACGGCAAGCCGAAATTCAAAAAGCAGATATCGTTATTTCGATGTTGCCCGCGTACATGCATATTGAAGTAGCAAAAGATTGCGTGACCTATAAGAAAAGTATGGTTACGGCATCTTATATTTCGGATGAAATGCAAAGTCTGGACGAAGCCGTAAAAGCCAACAACTTAGTTTTCATGAACGAAGTGGGACTCGACCCCGGTATAGACCACATGAGTGCCATGAAAGTGATTCATCAAATTGAAGAAAAAGGAGGTAAAATGATTTTATTCGAATCGTTTTGTGGCGGTTTAGTAGCTCCTGAATCTGACGATAATCTTTGGAATTATAAGTTTACATGGGCACCAAGAAATGTCGTACTTGCTGGTCAAGGTGGCGCTGCCAAATTTATTCAAGAAGGCAAATACAAATACATTCCGTATCACAAATTGTTTCGCAGAACAGAGTTTTTTCATGTAGAAGGTTATGGAAAATTTGAGGGCTATGCCAATCGTGACTCCTTAAAATACAGAAGTATTTATGGTCTTGACAATATCCTGACTTTATATCGTGGAACCATCCGTAGAGTTGGTTTTTCCAAAGCTTGGAATATGTTTGTGCAACTAGGCATGACTGATGATTCTTATACAATGGAAAATTCAGAAACGATGAGTTACCGTGATTTCATCAATTCCTTCTTACCCTTTCACCCATCAGACTCGGTAGAATTAAAAACCCGAATGGCACTAGGTATTGAACAAGATGACATCATGTGGGACAAATTAATGGAGCTCGACATCTTTAACGCAAAGAAAATAGTTAGACTCAAAAACGCCACCCCAGCACAAATTTTAGAACGCATCTTGAACGACAGCTGGACATTACAACCTGACGATAAGGACATGATTGTGATGTACCACAAATTTGGTTACGAAATCAATGGCGAACGAAAACAAATAGATTCCAAAATGGTATGCATTGGTGATGACCAAATTTATACCGCTATGGCAAAAACCGTTGGCTTACCGGTTGCGATTGCGACATTGCAAATCTTGAATGGAAACATAAAAACACCCGGCGTACAACTGCCCATTAGAAAAGAAGTTTACGAACCTATTTTGAAAGAAATGGAAACACACGGCATTGTTTTCAACGAAACCGAAATGCCTTATGTGGGTTACAATCCGGATAAATTATTAGGAAATTAAAACCGGTTACACCATATTCTAAAACCAAAATCTTAACTAATTTTGGTTTTTTTTATTTATAATCGAAACTATTTATTTACTTTTGACTTACAAATTATGTGTAATGAAGATAAACCAGCTACAAATAGAAATTGACGGTATCGATAAAGAAATCCTCCGCGACCTGATGGAAGATGCCCGAAAACCAATATTACAAATTGCAAACAAAATAGGAATTTCGGGTGCCGCTATTCACCAACGATTACGAAAACTAGAAGATGCTGGCGTAATTGCCAGCTCAAAACTTATTGTTGACAACAAAATTTTGGGCTATAAAACCATGGCATTTATTGGAATTTATCTTGACAAAGCTTCCAGCAATGCCGAAGCAGTAAAAGAGCTTAAAAAAATTCCTGAAGTGCTCGAATGTCATTATACCACAGGAAACTGGAGTATCTTAATTAAGATGATTTGCCGCGATAACGAACATTTGATGCAACTCTTGAACAAGAAAATACAACCCATTGACGGCGTTTCACGAACGGAAACTTTCATATCACTCGAACAGCAGATTGAAAGACAAATTCAGTTATAGTTTTTTGGCAAATTGATTAAAAAGTTCTTATCCTCTATCATTTTACCCGCATCGATGAGGTCTTAGAGACCATTTTTGGGGTCTCGGACGTCAAATTTAGGGTTGTATAACGTCATTTTTGACGTTCGGAACGTCAAGTTTGGGGTCTCGGACGTCAAACTTGAACTCCGAGATTGCTCTAACAGGATTTTTGGATGAGAAAATCCAAATTCTAGTTAGGTAGAATTTGGATTAAATATGATTCTTTGTCGGTTTTATAACCTTTACAAGAGATTTATCCAACCAAATTAATCACTTTACCAGGAACAATAATCACTTTATTGGGTGTTCGTCCATCCAATTGTTTGATGGTTCTTTCATCTACTATCACAATTTCTTCAATTTGTTTTGGAGTTAAATCTAAAGGCAATTTGATTGTAAAACGCATTTTTCCGTTGAAGGAAACCGGGTATTCTTTTTCTGATTCTACCAAATATTTGGCATCACAAATTGGGAAAGCAACAGTTGAAATTGAACCTTCATGACCCAATTGCGACCAAAGTTCTTCTGCAATATGCGGCGCATACGGTGAAATTGTAATTGCCAGTGGTTCTAGTATTTTTCGGTGATGGCATTTTAGTGTTGCTAATTCATTCACACAAATCATAAACTGCGATACCGAAGTATTGAACGAGAAATTCTCGATGTCTTCCGTTACTTTTTTGATGGTTTTGTGTAATGATTTGTACATTTCTGCCGTTGGTTCTTCATCGGTAATATTCAAACCGGTATTGTCATCAAAATACAAGCGCCATAGTTTTTTCAAGAAACCTGAAACTCCGGTAATTCCGGCAGTATTCCATGGTTTTGCCTGCTCTAACGGACCAAGGAACATTTCATATAATCTTAAAGTATCAGCACCATAATCATTACAAATATCATCCGGATTGACAACATTATATTTTGATTTTGACATTTTTTCGACTTCAGAATCTGCATATAAATCATAACCTTCAACTATTATTGCTTTACCAAATATTGAATTGTACATTTCCCAATTTCTGAATTTTTCAAATTCAACAATCCATTTCTGGTTTACGCAGTCGACAGGTATATTGAAAGTTCTTGCGTACTTAAGACAATTTATTTCGATATCATTAATATTCGATTGCAAATAATAATCTTTATTGTCTAAATATGAAGTATTAATTATTAATTCGTATAAGCTTTTAAAGTAATCTTCTCCAACATAATCTAAATTATGTTCTGAAAATAAAATGTTATTCGGAATCTCTATTGTTAAATCTGTGAATTTTCCTGAATTATCTTTAACAATAAAAGTGTTTGACATTTTTATAATAGCACTCATCCCCAAAATCATTCCCTGATTAATCAGTTTTTTGAAGGGTTCTTCGGTTGGTGCGTAGCCTCTGTCTTTTAGAAATTTATTCCAAAAACGAGAGTATAATAAATGTCCTGTGGCGTGTTCGCTTCCGCCAATATATAAATCTACACTTTCCCAATATTTCAATGCTTCTTTGCTGGCAAATTCGACATCATTATGCGCATCCATATAACGCATCCAATACCATGAACTTCCCGCCCAACCTGGCATCGTATTTAATTCAAAAGGAAATATTGTCTCATCATCAATCAACTGATTACTAACCACTGAACACTGAACACTATCCCAAGCCCAATCGGTTGCATTACCTAAAGGTGGCTGTCCGTCTTCGGTTGGAAGATATTTTTCAACTTCGGGCAAAACGATTGGCAGGTATTTGGAGTCAATCATCTGCGGCATTCCGTTTACATAATAAACCGGAAATGGCTCGCCCCAATATCTTTGTCGAGAGAAAACAGCATCGCGCAAACGGTAATTAATTTTACCTTTTCCGTGGTGAATTGCTTCTAATTCTTCTATGATTTTTTTAGTTCCAGCTTTATAACCTAATCCGTTTAGGAAATCAGAATTTACTAATTCAAATCCGTCTTTGCTCGCATAAGCTTCCTGCGAAATATCCTGATTGAAAATATTTTTGATTTCCGGCATTCCGTTTTGTCCTTTAAAATGATTTGCAAATGCATAATCTCTTTCGTCGCCACACGGAACCGCCATTACAGCCCCCGTTCCGTAACCCGCCAAAACGTAATCGCCAATCCAAACCGGAATCGATTCTTTCGTAAATGGGTTTTCAGCATAAGCACCAGTGAAAACTCCCGATATGGTTTTTACATCCGCCATTCTTTCACGTTCTGAACGTTTTGCTGTTGCTTCAACATAGGCCTCAACCACAACTTTTTGTTCAGGCGTTGTGATTTCAGCAACCAATTGGTGTTCTGGCGCTAATGTCATGAAGGTTACTCCGAAGATGGTGTCGGGTCTTGTTGTAAATACATCGATATGATGAGATTCCTCCTTCGTCGGAATGACAAAAAAGCGGATAGACGCACCAACTGATTTTCCAATCCAGTTTCTTTGAGATTCTTTGATTGATTCGCTCCAGTCGATAGTTTCTAAACCTTGCAATAATCTTTCGGCATACGCAGAAATTCGCATCGACCATTGAGTCATTTTTTTACGAATAACAGTATGACCGCCACGCTCTGAAACACCGTTTACAATTTCGTCATTTGCCAAAACAGTTCCCAATGCAGGACACCAGTTAACTTCGGTTTCTGCCAAATAGGTTAATCGGTATTGCAGAAGGATTTTTTGTTGTTGTCCAGATGAAAATGAATTCCATTCTGTTGCTGAAAAAGAAATAATAGTATCATCACAAACGGCATTCACAGTAGCATTTCCACCTTTCTCAAAAATGGAAATCAAAGTCGAAATATCTTCTGCTTTATCCGTATCCTTATTGTACCACGAATTAAATAATTGGATGAAAATCCATTGCGTGTATTTGTAATAATCAGCATTTGAAGTGCGTACTTGTCTACTCCAATCGAATGAAAAACCTATTCTATCTAGTTGTTCTCTGTAACGTGCAATGTTTTCACGAGTTGTTTTTTCCGGATGCTGACCAGTTTGAATTGCATATTGTTCAGCAGGCAATCCAAAGCTATCATACCCTTGCGGATGCAAAACGTTAAATCCTTTATGTCGTTTGAAACGCGCCACAATATCAGAAGCAATATACCCTAACGGATGACCAACGTGAAGTCCGGCACCAGAAGGATACGGAAACATGTCGAGCACATAATATTTTGGTTTGTCGGAATTATTTGTGGCGGCAAAAGTTTGGTTTTTAGCCCAATATTGTTGCCATTTTTCTTCAATTTTTTCGTGGAAATACTTCATTTGATTATAAAAATTCAGGAGCAAATTTACGTTTATTATAATAAAGTTAAAAGTTTGTAGGTTATAAAGAAGAAAAACAATTTTCTTTATTATTTTTACCACATCAAAATACAATTTATGTCTTCATCATTTGAAAAGTTTCAGAAACGCAGAGTTATTACTTCCTATTTTTCGGTTGTGTTGAGTATCTTTTTAGTGTTGTTTTTATTGGGGATTTTAGGTCTTTTTGTCATCAATTCTAAACGATTATCAGACAATTTCAAAGAAGAAATTGCGATGACTGTTTTCTTTAAAACAGAAGCTAGCGATTCAACGATTAC
>JAYVNT010000255.1:0-5842 GCA_043758285.1 Flavobacterium sp. | reverse complement strand
AAAGAACTGAAATCTATTTTGGCTCCCAAATTAGTATCGGCAAAACACATTTCTAATAACGTTGTAATCAATCCACCACTACCTATATCATGTCCGGCAACGATTTGTCTTTCTTTTATTAAATTCTGAATCGTGTTGAATGCTCTTTTGAAGAAATCGGAATTTTTGATGGTTGGAGTATCGTTCCCAACTTTGTTTTGTGTTTGCGCAAAGGAACTTCCGCCCAATTTGAAATCGTCTTGCGACAAATTGATATAATAAATTGAACCACCGTTTTTCTGAAATACTGGCTCGACAACTTTCGTAATATTAGAACAGTTTCCAGCTGCAGAAATGATAACGGTTCCGGGAGCAATAACTACGTCGTTTGGATATTTTTGTTTCATCGACAAGGAATCTTTTCCCGTTGGAATATTAATTCCAAGTTCGATAGCAAAATCAGAACATGCTTTTACCGCTTCGTATAATCGTGCATCCTCGCCTTCATTTTTGCATGCCCACATCCAATTGGCAGAAAGCGAAACGCTTTTCAGATTGTCTTTTAATGGTGCAAAAATGATATTTGATAATGCTTCTCCAATAGAATTCCGAGAACCTGCCGATGGATTAATCAATCCTGAAATTGGCGAATGTCCAATAGATGTAGCAATTCCTTCTTTCCCATGGAAATCTAGCGCCATTACGCCAACATTGTTCAAAGGTAATTGTAATGGTCCAACACATTGTTGTTTTGCCACTTTTCCGCCAACACAACGATCGACTTTATTGGTCAACCAATCTTTGCAAGCCACAGCTTCTAGCTGCAACACTTGTTCTAAATAGTCTTGAATTTTATCTTGGTTATAGCTTAGTTCAGAATATTTTATTTGCGAATTGATATCGTTCATGATGACTTTTGGAGAACTTCCAAACATGTCTTCCAGAGCAAAATCCATCGGTTTTTCTCCCGTTGTTTTGCTTTCAAAAGTGAACCGATGATTGTCTGTTACTTCACCCACTTCATACATCGGCGCACGCTCGCGCTCCGCGATTTTTCTTAGCGTATCGATATCGTCTTTGCCAATAATCAATCCCATTCTTTCTTGAGATTCGTTACCAATAATTTCTTTTGCAGACAATGTTGGATCGCCAACAGGTAACTTATCCAAATCAATTAAACCACCAGTTTCTTCCACCAATTCAGACAGGCAATTCAAATGTCCACCAGCACCATGATCGTGAATGGAAACTATTGGATTTACATTACTTTCAATCATTGCTCGGATAGCATTAGCAGCACGTTTTTGCATTTCGGGATTGGAACGCTGAATGGCATTTAGTTCAATTCCAGAACCAAAAGCACCAGTATCAGCAGAGGAAACTGCTGCGCCACCCATTCCGATTCTGTAATTTTCACCACCTAGCACTACGATTTTATCGCCATTCTTTGGATGTTTTTTTATCGCTTGTTCTTCTTTTCCGTAACCAATTCCACCTGCAAGCATGATTACTTTATCGAAACCAAGTTTTCTATTGTTTTCTTCGTGTTCGAATGTTAAAACGGAACCACAAATCAATGGTTGTCCAAATTTATTTCCAAAATCGGATGCACCATTCGAAGCTTTTATTAAAATATCCATTGGAGTTTGATACAACCATTTTCTTTCGGCCATACCGTTTTCCCATAAACGGTTTTCTGCTAATCTGGAATAGGCAGTCATGTAAACAGCGGTTCCAGCTAATGGTAATGAACCTTGTCCGCCAGCCAATCGGTCGCGAATTTCACCTCCAGCACCAGTTGCTGCTCCGTTAAATGGTTCGACTGTAGTTGGGAAATTATGGGTTTCGGCTTTTATGGAAATTACAGAATTGAACTCGGTTTCTTTATAGAAATCAGCTTTGTATCCTGTTTTTGGTGCAAACTGTGTCACTTTTGGCCCTTTGATAAAAGCGACATTATCTTTATAAGCAGAAACAATATCGTTCGGATTGAATTCCGAAGTTTTCTTTATCATTTTGAATAAAGACATCTCTTTTTCTACGCCGTCAATGATAAACGTTCCGTTGAAAATTTTATGACGGCAATGTTCTGAGTTGACTTGAGAGAAGCCAAACACTTCTGAGTCGGTTAGTTTTCTGTTCAACTTTTCGGAGAGGTTTTCTAGATAAATAACTTCGTCATCACTCAAAGCCAAACCTTCCTGCTTGTTGTATTCACCAATATTCTCAATTTCCAGAATGGATTCCGGTTTGATATTAACAGTAAAAATGTCTTGGTTTAACTCGCTGTATTTTTGCGAAAGCATTGGATCAAAGTCAATAAACTCAGCAGTTACTTTTTGGAATTCTTCAATTCTGAAGATGCCTTTAATTCCCATGTTTTGAGTAATTTCGACAGCATTAGTACTCCAAGGCGTAACCATTGCGGCACGTGGGCCAATAAAAAAATCCGTCAGGACGGATTTTGATTTGTTTTGAGAATCTGAAATAAGTTCAGATTGAAATAGCCAATTTAGTTTTGAGATAGTTTCTGCTGACATCTCGGCTGCGCTCGATGTTTTTTGCGTCTGCACTGCAAAAATTGTAGTAGTTTCGTTTCCGAAGAAATGAATCATTGTCTTGTTTTTAGGTGTTGTTGTAGGTGCAAATTTAGGGTAAATAAATGAAACCTAAAATTGCTTTTTAAATTAATTTGCTGGAAATACAATTGAATTATAAGCACCTAAATCATAAACACCATTTCTGGGATTTCCTAAAATATCAAACGGAACGCCAACATCTACACCGAAGTTTTTAGAAAGGGAAGCTGCTCCGATAAACAATTTATTATTACTAACATCTTGAAAATCTACTATTCCGTTTTTAATAATTTCAGAAGTATCATTAATAAAAGCATAATCAGGATTATTAGTGAATTGATTGTTGGTATTGTTAAACCTGATTTGGCACTTGCTGAATAATTTATTGAATTGTTTACTTGTGTCCGTACTTTTATTAACAAGTAATTCTACTTGATTTGAACCAAAAATAATACAGTTTTTAAAATCTGCTTTTATCAAATCAAATGCTACTTGTTGATTAGTTGTTGAATCGGTGTAATAATTATCAACCGTTACGGCTACTTGTTTTGAACTTGACCAATTGTTATTGAAAGTACAGTGTTTGAATTCATAGTTACCGCCCAAAGTACATGCTAATGAAGCAACACCTGCTGTGTTTATAACAATATTTTTTCCTTCTATAGTTGCGGCTCTTGCTAGTAAACCAACATTGGAACAATCATAAATTTGAGTATTTTCAATAGGCATAGGAGCTCCGAAATTATTTTCGACCAATAACCCTATGACTGCATTTTTAATTGTTAAATTCTTGATGCTATGATTTGTGCTTCCTTGTCGGAGATATACTGTTCCCCATTGACCTGGAATATTTGAAAAATCGGGTTCTAAACGGTCGCCTTCAAAGATAACTTCGTTTTCTAAAGTAGCAGTGGTAGATGTTGAACCATTAATATGCAATGTTCCGCCTTCTTGAACAACCAAGCCCGAATCGGCATGAAAATTTACTCTTGCGCCACCAGGAATAGTCAACGTTTCTCCATTAGGAACACTCGCATAACCATAGACGACATAGGGTTTGTCTGTTTTAAACAAGTATTCATTTCCATTGTCGGGATGCGTGTGGCTCAGATTTCGACCATTAGTTTCCAGAACAGTGCCGTCAGCGTTAAGACCAATTGGTATGGATTCAGTAATGCCGTTTGTTTTATTTGGAAAAATAAAATAAGCATCTTGGATTAGTGTTACCAATTCCACTTTTTGAAAATTAGCTCCACTATCAAACTGGATTTGGTCGGTGTAAAGAAAATCGGTTGGATTGGCATCGGCAATATTAGCTGTGGTTTCTATAAAAATGTACATGCTGTCTTTTGCCAATAATTCTACATCGTGAAAAATTCTGTTATTCTCGCCCGTCATTCCATCAACCGTCATACGGTATTTAGATGCTTGCCCTTTTCCCAATTGAATAGTGGGGATTTTGATGTCTTTACTACTTCTGTTATAAACTTTCAGGCTATAGGTACTGGAACCAATGTTGGTAAAAACGGTGTCTAAATAAATGGTGTCTCTGGAAAAAGCTAATTTTCCATCACTTTTTTCAAACACAAAGTCTTGACGACAGGAACTAACGGTAATTGCTAAACCAACTAAAAAAAGAAAAATAAGTTTACGCATTTGTTTTATGAATTTTGGTAAATGTAGTTATTAATTTGAAAATTTGAAAATAGGTCAAAATGAAATGTGTCAATATGAAAATGTGTCAATTTGTATATGTTTGGCTTTGTATATAACGAAATAATTATGGTTTTATTGTGGTGTAATTCATAAAAGTGTTTTTTTAGTTGTTTTTCTAATGCCAAATAAATAGTATTTTTACACACGAGACCGATTGGTCGAACTGTACGAAATAAAAAAAAGCTATGTTATTCGATAAAAATAAAATCCTCCAACTTTGTAACGATTGGTGCAAAAACACCTTAATGGAAACTTTAGCCATTGAATATATTGATGCGGGCGAAGATTTTTTAACCGCTTCAATGCCTGTGAATTCAAAAGTGCATCAACCGATGGGATTGCTTCATGGCGGTGCAACAGTCGCTTTGGCAGAAAGTGTTGGAAGTGCTGCTTCGCTGATGTTTATCAATCCTGAAAAACAGGAAGTTCGTGGAATTGAAATTTCGGCTAATCATTTGAGAAGCAAACGCGAAGGAACGGTTTTTTGTACCGCAAAAATTATTCATCAAGGCAGAAGTATCCATCTTTGGGAAATAAAAATCACTGATGAACAAGGAAAACTGATTTCGCTTTGCAAGTTGACTAACATGATTTTACCACGACGTTAATGACAGATTTATTTATAAAAGTAAAAATTCAACAAGGTCAAGGGCTGCCTTTTGTGTTGTTTTGCAAACCCGATTCGGATAAGGTGGTTGGGCTGTTTCAAAAGAATGATCATCTTTATTTTTTAGAAAACTATGAAGAAAAAGGATTTGTTTTTGCTCCATTTGATGGAGAAATTATTCCCTTTATTCCATTAGAACACTCCGATGTGTATGTTGATAAAGTGCGATCTACTGACTATATTTTTGATACAAAACCTTCCAATTTAAATAGCGCAACAGGAAAAGATTTCTTTGAAGACAATGTATCCAAAGCAATTGAAGCCATAAACGACAACCAGTTTTTGAAAGTAGTTTTGTCCAGAAAAGAAACCATCGAAATACCTGATTTTGATATTCAAACTACCATGAAGAAAATGATTAGCTATTATCCAAATGCTTTTAATTATTGTTTTTCTCATCCAAAAATTGGGACGTGGATTGGTGCCACGCCGGAGCAATTTTTGAAAACCAATGGTAATACTATACAAACCGTTGCTTTAGCAGGAACACAATTGGTTACCAAATCAAACAGTACTATTTGGGAAGAAAAGGAAATAAAAGAACAACAACTCGTAACCGATTTTATAGTAGAAAGTTTGAAAGGATTGGTTAAAGAAATGGTTGTTTCTAATCCACATCCGGTTAAAGCGGGCAATTTGTTGCATATAAAAACGGATATTTCAGCTACCTTGAATTCGAAGAAAAAATTAAATAAAATCATCAATGCGTTGCATCCAACATCTGCCGTTTGTGGACTGCCAAAGCAAGCAGCGAAAGACTTTATTCATAAAAACGAAGGTTATGATAGAGAATATTATTCCGGTTTTTTGGGCGAGTTGAATATCGATTTAGTTACATTTAGAACACTGCAAACCGATTTGTTTGTGAATTTGCGTTGTATGAAGCTAAAGCAAAACAAAG
>JAYVNT010000254.1:0-5905 GCA_043758285.1 Flavobacterium sp. | reverse complement strand
GAAATTCAGATTTTTGTAACCAAATTAATTACGGGAAACAACCAAACTATTTTTGTGCCGAATGGGATTTTGTCCAATGGTGTTATCACTAATTTTTCGTTAGGGAAAAACAGGAGAGCGAACTTGCTTTTCAACATCTCGTATGATACGAATATTAAAACTGCCAAAGCGATTGTGATGAAGGTGTTAGAAAACCACCCAAAAGTATTGAAAACTCCTGCGCCGACTGTAGTTGTAAATTTATTAACGGATACTGCAATACAATTGGCCATTAGACCCTGGTCAAAAAACAGTGATTTTGGGGATGTGTGTTCGGATGTTTTGGAAGATTGCAAAAACGCCTTTGATGAAGCTGGAATTGTTATACAACCTATGGGTAAGTAATAGAGAAAGGAGTAGCGATAGCATGTAAACAATGATGAACCTATATTATCAAAGTTGCGTATAGCATATAAACAATAGAATACCTATATAAGCAAAGTTGCGTATAGCATATAAACAATAGAATACCATATAAACAAAGTTGCGTATAGCATATAAACGACGATTAACCTATGTCATCAAAGTGTAGTAACTTTGTTCAGTAGAGGAATTCGAAAGAGTAATTTTTACTTCGCAATAAAAAAATCCTTCAAATAAAATGGTTCAAAATACGCCACATCTTCAAAGTTATTTTTGAGAAATTTTTCATAGCTCAATCCACTCATTTCTTTAGCTGAAGGAAAAACAATTTCGGGAAGAAAGTGGAAATTGTCTTTAAGTAAAACTGTTTTACATTTTTCTTGGCAATCGCCAATGAAATAGATTGCTTCGGTCATTTCGAGATAACTATTTTCAGTCAAAATTTCGGCTTGAACCTCCATTATTTTGTTGTGATTTGCATCAAAAACGGCACTGTACACTTCCATTCTTCGCGCATCAATCATCGGCACAATCAAGCCATTTTCGACAACAACTTGCTTAGCCAAAACCTGCAACGTATCCACAGAAATCAGCGGAATATCCAGCGCATAACAGAATCCTTTCGCGGCAGAAACGCCAATGCGTAAACCTGTATAAGAACCTGGACCTTTACTGACCGCAATAGCTTTCAAATCTTGAAATTTAATTCCTGTTTCTTTTAGTATTTCTTCGATAAAAACGTGTAATCTTTCGGCATGAGAGTATCCTTGTTCTGCCATTTCTTTGCACAAAATAGTTTCGCCATTTTTAGCTAATGATACAGAGCAATTCTTGGTTGCCGTTTCTATATTGAGGATGTACATTTTTTTTCGAGTTTGCTGTTGGACTGCTCTCAGGATGCCAAATTTACTTCTTTTTATCTTCTTTCTGTAAAGTAACTTTATCTCCAGAATTCAAGTCTTTGGTAACCGTTGTATACGGTCCGGTGATTATCACATCGCCTTTCTTCAAACCAGAAGTTATCTCAATATTAGTGTCGTCTTGAATCCCTGTTTTTACAATTCTGATTTTGGCTTTATTGCCTTCTTTTACAAAAACACATTCTAGTTTCTTGTCGCTTTTTGCAGTAATTTTTTTGTCTGCTGGTTCGTCTTTTACTTCATATTTCTTTGTAGCCGCTGTGTCTGATTTTACGACAACAGCACTAATGGGAACACCAATAACTTTCTCTTTTCGCTTGGTCATAATATCGACTGTAGCTGTCATTCCTGGTCTGAATGGCGAATAAGTTGCTGGTTTTCCTGCTAGTAAATCTTGATAGGATTCTTTTAAAATTCTAACTTTTACTTTAAAATTAGTTACCTGATCAGCAGTTGTGGCTGCGCTAGCCGAATTGGAAATACTGGTTACAATTCCTTTGAACTCCTTTTTTAAATAAGCATCAACTTGAATTTTTGTGCTGTCGCCAATATGAATTTTCACAATATCATTTTCATTCACATCAACTTCTACTTCCATATTATTCAAATTGGCAACCCGCAATAATTCGGTTCCTGTCATTTGTTGTGTTCCCAAAATTCTTTCGCCTAACTCTACACTCAATTTAGAAACAGTACCATCATTTGGAGAATAAATTGTGGTTCTTCCCAAATTATCTTTGGCTTCTTTTACAGATGCAGAAGCACTTTGCACATTATAATAAGCGGTTTGTTTATTAGCTTTTGCCACTTCGAATGACGCTATAGCTTTATCCCAATCCGATTTTGAAATAATTCCTTTTTCATAAAGCGTTTTGTTTCTCATATAACTAGCTTCGGCTTCTTTGAATGAGGCATCGGCTTGATTCAAACCCGATTTGGTTCCAGAATAATTGGATACCGAACGATTCAAACCAGAGGTGTACAAATCTGGGTTGATTCTCACCAACAAGTCACCTTTTTTTACTACTTGACCTTCTTTTACTGGCAAATCAATGATTTCTCCTGAAACTTGCGAAGAAATCTTCACTTCAATCTCGGGTTGAATTTTTCCTGTTGCTGAGACTGTTTCTACAATAGTTATGGCGTCTGCTTTAGCAGTTTCTACCTCTTTAGAATCGTCGTTAGCACCAATTATTCCTTTTGATTTCAAGGTAATAAGCACTATTATCAAGGCGATTACAACGCCAACTAGTATGTAAATTTTCTTTTTTGACATGATTTATTGTTTTTGAATGATTGGGATTCCAAAATAAAGTTCTACTATTTTCGTTTTAAAGATATAATCATATTTGGCACGAATTGCATCCGATTGTGCCGTTACAAATACGGTTTGCGATTGATTAAACTCAAAAGCGTTCATTAGTCCAACGGCATATTTTTCTTTGGCATAATTAAACGCTCCCTGCCTTGCCTCTAGCGTAGCCAGCGACGATTCATAGGTTTTCAAAGCACCTTTAGCATTAGTAATGGCTTTATAAACATTGGTTTCTAAATCTAAATTAGCTTGGTTGAAAGCATTTTTGCTGCGTTCTAAACTGACCTTGCTTCGTTCGACATTATTTCTTACCGATAAGCCATTCAAAATAGGAATATTGAGTTGCACCCCAAAATTATGCCCTTTGTTATTGCTAAATTGATCAAAAACCGGTGCTGATTTGCTAAATATTGGAAGAAAATTAGGTTGCAAAACATTCTGCCCTGTTCCTTCAACTTGACCAATTATCGATGTTGGATTAGTAGAATTTAAAGCAAATCCAGAAATTCTATCCGAATAACTTGCTCTGGTACTGAAACTATAAAACCCAATTAAGCTGGGTTGGTATGCCCCTTTGGCAATTTTAATATCTCTTTGAGCCAAATCTAAATTGGCTTGTGCAATTTTAATTTCTGCTCTTATTTGTTTTGCTTTTTCAACTACGGCTTCTGGTTTTTCATCCATTACAGGGCTTGGCGTTGGTTCTATGTTAACATCAGAAACATCAAAATTCTGAAAATCTTCCAATTGAAGCAATTGCGCCAAACTCAATTTTGAAATTAACAAACTATTTTCTGCTACTACTACTTTTTGATTATCCGCAGCAATAGTTGCCTTCATATCCAGCAAATCTCCTTTTGGAACCGATCCTGCATTGACCAATTCTTGAGTGCGTTGCAGTTGTTTTTCATCATTGGTTTGTTGACCTTGCTGCACTTTTAGATTTTCTTTATTAAAAAGAATGTCTAGATAAGCATTGGAAACATACAACGAAATATCATCCTGCATTTTGTTTAATTGATATTCTGATGCAAGTTGTGACATTTTGGCTCTGCGAAGTTTGTTTTGATTTTGCAAACCATTATAAATAGTAATGTTAGAATTCAAACTTGCCGATGTAAATTGTGTGGTTTGATTTTCTAAAAGACCAGTAGTAATGTTTTGGTTCAAACCAATATTCCAAGAATGTGAAGCGCCAGCATTGATACTCGGCAGAAAATTTCCAATAGCAGTTGATTTATTAATATTCGCTAATTTTATATCCAATTCCGATTGTTTGATAGATATATTATTTTTCAAAGCATATTCGACACATTCCTGTAGCGTCCACTTTTTTGGTTGTGCGATAGAAGTAAATCCCAAAAGGAAAATAAAAATTAATACAACTGCTTGTAGTCTATTTTTCATAGTAAAACGGGATTACAACCCTAAATTTTTCTGGTAAACAAAGATATTTTTTTTGCCTTTTCATTACCTATTCAAAAGCATACAAACTTAGACTTGCCTTTTTTGATAATGTTACAACATTATTACACTTTTTACTTTTATTTTTGCCAAAAAAATAATTACAATCATGTCCTCAATCAAAGCGATCCTATTCATCCTATTCCTTTCCCTAGTTTTAAACGGTTGTGCTACTACCCAAAAAATGGACGCGTTAAAACCACTCCCCTCTGACGATACTCCGATGGTTTACAACTCCAAAACTTCATTTGTAAACATGCCTTTGCAGATTTCTTTAAAAGAAATAGAAAACCAATTAAACAAAACGCTGAATGGTGAAATTTATAACGATGCTAATTTAGAAGATGACAATACCGAAATGAAAATTACCAAAACAGCACCAATTCGTTTGATAGAAAAAAACGGCGAAATCCAAACCATATTGCCTTTAAAAATTTGGTCTAAATTCAAATACGGAACCGATTTCTTGGGATTGAATGACACACGAGAAGTCAACCTCAACGGAACAATAACGATGATGAGCGATGTAAAGTTATCAAATTGGAAAATGTCGACAACATCCATAATTGAAGATATTAAATGGACAGAAAGTCCCACAATCTCGGTGGCTGGGAAAAATGTTCCGATCACGTACATCATCAATCCTACGTTGTCGATTTTCAAATCAAAAATTGCCAAAAAAATTGATGAAGCCATAGAACAATCCTGCGATTTTAAACCGTATGTGCTGGATGTTTTAGCAAAGATGAGCACGCCTTTTTTAACCAGCGAACAATACCAAACGTGGTTCAAACTCATTCCAATTGAAGTATATGTTACCGATGCAGTTTTGGAAAAAAGCCAAATCGATATGAATTTAGGACTCAAATGTAGCATGCAAACTATGGTGGGTTTGAAACCAAAAAACACGTTTGACAGCAGTGCTATTCTATTCAAACCAGTGGTCAAAATTCCAGAAAAACTTACTGCAAACATCGCCGCTATTTCTACTTATGAAAGTGCTTCAAAAATTATTACCGCTAATTTTAAAGGAAAAGAATTTGCTACTGGGAGTAGAAAAATTGTAGTTCAAAATGTAGCTATGTGGCAAAAAGACGGTAAAATAATTATTGCTCTCGACATGACAGGAAGCATCAACGGAACCATTTATCTTTCTGGAATTCCCAATTATAATACCGTGACAAAAGAAATATATTTTGAACAAATGGATTATGTTTTGAGCACAAAAGGATTGCTTACCAGAACCGCAAACTGGTTGCTTCAAGGCGTTATTTTGAAAAAAATTCAAGAAAATTGTCGTTATTCTATCAAAGAAAATTTAGAGGAAGGCAAGAAAAGTTTGTTGCCTTATTTGAATAATTTTTCACCCATGAAAGGCGTTTTTGTCAACGGAACGATGAATGATTTTGAATTTGAAAAAGTAGAGATCACCAATAAAGCCATCATTGCATTCATCACCACTACTGGCAAAATGAATGTGAAAATTGACGGAATGGACTAGAGGAAGTTTTCAGTGGTCAGTGTTCAGTGTCTAGTGTTCCGTTTAAAATTACTCGTGTTCTGAAAAACAGAACTGCTGTTCTGAAATGTGGAACTCGTGTCTTGGAATATAGAACTGCTGTTCTGAAATGTGGAACTCGTGCTCTGAAAAACAGAACTGCTGTTCTGAAAAACAGAACTCGTGCTCTGAAAAACAGAACTGCTGTTCTGAAATGTGGAACTCATGCTCTATAAACCAGAGCCGCTGTTCTGAAATATAGAACTGCTGTTCTGAAAAACAGAACCGCTGTTCTGAAATGTGGAA
>JAYVNT010000253.1:0-5916 GCA_043758285.1 Flavobacterium sp. | reverse complement strand
AATCAGTTACAGATAAAGGATTTTCTAGGTAATTGACAATTTCAAATGGAACTTTTTTTTCGGTTGTGAAAGCCAAACATGCTCTTGATTTTCCGCATCTTGGATTATGGAGTATTTGTAACATCTTTTTTTTACAATATACTCTATTTAGATAGAAAAAAGTTAATTTTGGGCAAAACAAAAAAATACAGCGATGTTTTTAGAAAATGGATTTTTACCCCAAAATAAATTTTGGAAATATTTAGTCGGATCGTTATTAATTTTTATTGCTTCAACTATTGGTCAGATACCTTGGGTTATTGCAGTTGCCATAAAATCATTCAAAACTAGTAAGCCATTTCCAATGACAGAAACTGGTATGATGACTTTTCTATCCTTAAATACAACCTTGTTTTTATTGTTGTTTTCTTTTGTGATTGCCTTTGTTGCCATTATTTTAGTGGTAAAGTATTTCCATCGACAAACATTTTTATCAGTAACAACCTCAAGAGAAAAAGTAGATTGGAAAAGAATACTTTTTTCGTTTTCGTTATGGGGAATTTTTACCGCAGGTACAACGCTGTTGCTTTATTATACCAGTCCAGCTGATTTTATTTATAATTTTAAACCTATTCCTTTTTTAATTCTTGCCATTATTGGAATTCTTTTAATTCCTATTCAAACCAGTACCGAGGAATATGTTTTTCGTGGTTATTTGATGCAAGGTTTTGCTATTTTGTCTAAAAATAAATGGTTTCCTTTAGTGATGACTTCTGTTATTTTTGGCAGTATGCACATCGCTAATCCTGAAGTGGAAAAAATGGGTTACATTATTTTAGTTTATTATATTGGAACTGGTTTTTTTCTTGGGATTATTACGCTGATGGATGAAGGAATGGAATTGGCCTTGGGTTTTCATGCGGCTAATAATTTGGTTACAGCACTTTTAGTAACTTCGGATTGGTCAGCTTTTCAAACCAATTCTATTTTTAAAGATGTTTCTTCACCATCAGCAGGATTTGAAATTTTGGTGCCAATATTTATTATTTTTCCAATCCTATTATTTATCTTTAGTAAAAAATATAATTGGACCAACTGGAGAGAAAAACTTACTGGAAAAATTATAGTTGTTCAACAAATTGCAAATAGTGAAAATGATGGAAGTAATGATTAACCCCACATACGAAAATGTACATAATTTGTTCAAGTTAAATGGTTTTCATCTGGATAGAGAGGATTTATGCCGCGTTGCGTACAGTTTTATCAAAGAAGGAGAAGATTTTGAAAAGCCCGTTGGCGATTTTCTATTAGACTGGTTTGATAGCAAGAGTTATATTGACATGGAGACTTCGGGTACAACAGGAACGCCAAAAACAATATCGGTTAGTAAACAAGCTATGGTTGATTCTGCTTTGGCTACAGGAGATTTTTTTGAATTAGCACCAGGTAATAAAGCATTGCAATGTTTGCCTGTAAAGTATGTGGCTGGTAAGATGATGTTAGTCCGGGCTATGATTTTGGGTCTTGATTTAGAATTTGTTGCTCCAAGATCGCATCCGTTAGAAAACAACGAAATCAATTTTGATTTTGTAGCGATGGTACCTTTGCAAGCACAAAATTCGATAGCTGAATTAAAGAAAGTAAAAAAGATGATTGTTGGTGGCGCAGCTGTAAATAAAACATTGGAAAAACAATTGTTGAAGCTGCCAACTCAAGTATATGAAACCTATGGTATGACGGAAACCATTACGCATATTGCTGCTCGGAAATTAGGCGAAAAAGCATTTACGGTGCTTCCTCATGTGACGATTTCGTATGATGATAGAAACTGTTTGGTAATTCATGCACCAAGAATTTCTCCAGAAGTTATTGTCACAAATGATATTGTAGAATTGGTTAATGAAAACCAATTTATTTTCCTCGGTAGAATGGATAATGTAATAAATAGCGGTGGAATAAAATTAATTCCGGAGCAAATAGAGGAGAAGTTGGCCAGTAAAATAATTCAACGCTTTTTTATTGCTTCCAAACCAGATAATGAATTAGGCGAAAAAGTGGTCTTGTTTGTTGAAGGCGAGAAACAAGATTTTGACGAAACACTTTATGAAGGATTGGGCAAATATGAAAAACCAAAAGAACTAGTTTTCATTCCTAAGTTTAAAGAAACGGCTAGTGGAAAAATCATGAGAAAAGAAACAATAGCATAAAAAAACGTCCCGATATATTAACTATTGGGACGTTTTTTATTTAATGCAAACCTATCTTTCCATTTTGAAATAATAATCGGCGGAGTGTTTTCCGCTGCCATAGATGGTGTAAAAAATACTAACTGCTAATGTTACTACCGCAATAATCAAGTTGGTTGCATTCATATCGCCAATAAAATTCAGTATTACAGCACCAAGAAGAATAGGCAATTGTGCAATTAAAGCCCAGCGTGTCAACAAGCCACAAACAATCATAATGCCCCCCATAATATGTGCTGCAGCAATATAATGAAAGGTTAGCATTCCTCCCATAAAGTTACTTACTGGTGCAATTAAATCTTCAAAATCTCGACTGTTGCTGACGAAATAACCGCCTTTGTAGATTAGAAAAAAACCTAATGCAATTCTTCCTGCATCAAACCAAATTGTAGAATGAGCATTGGCCCATTTGTTCAAACCTTTTACTGAAGTATCCATAATAACAAAGTTTAAAATTTAAACTAAGTTACTATTTTTTAATAACATATAGTCATTTGTACCTATAAAATAACGGACTAATTAATTAACATTGATAAAGAAATCATCGGTAAGGATTGCTACATCATTCAATTTATTGATTTTAAATTTTGAAGTTGTCCAAGTAGTTGTTGGATAAACTCGTGTCTTCTTACCTTTAATTTCTATGTCAATTGGCATGTTAAATTTAGTTTCATTTGTTTTCCATCGAAATGCTAGTTTGCTTTTAGTTTTACGTATTTCTAGTTTTGGAATTGCAGTATGTCTTAAATACTGATTAAAAACAGAGGTTAAATTCATACCCGTTTCTTTGTTGAAATACTCAATAACGGTTTGGGTGTCGATTATTTTGTGACGGAATGTATTTGCATAATCAAGAATTAGTTTCCACCATTTGGAATCATCATTAACGATGTGTCGCAAGGTGTTTAACATCAAAGCCCCTTTTGCATACATATCGCCTGAACCTTCTTTGTTTACGCCATATTGTCCGATGATAGGTCGGTCGTTATCAACCATTTTTTTTAATCCGTTTATATATTGTTGTCCTTTTTCATAACCATATTGGCATTCTACGTAAACACATTCGGTATAGGTTGTAAATCCTTCATGTATCCACATATCGGCGATATCATTAGACGAAATACTGTTTCCAAACCATTCGTGACCGCTTTCGTGAATGATGATATAATCAAAGAGTAACCCAATTCCTGTTCCTGATAAATCGTTACCTAAATATCCTTTTACATAATGATTGCCATAAGCCACAGCGCTTTGGTGTTCCATACCTAAATAAGGAGTTTCCACCAGTTTGTACCCATCATTGGCAAATGGATAGGCACCAAATTTACTTTGATAACAATCCATCATGGGTTTTACTTCTTCAAAATGAACTCTGGCTTTGGCTTCGTTTTCTCGCAATACATAGTAATCTAAATCCAATCCTTTATAGTTTTCATGAATGTGTGCATAATCGGCAATGTTTACATTTATGGAATAGGTGTTTATTGGATTTTTTACTTCCCAATCCCAACGCGTGTAACCATTTTTCAGGTCTTCGCTGCCGGTTAATCTTCCGTTGGACACATCCATTAATCCGTTTGGAACGGCTACTTTTATGGTGACACCATAATCGGGTTCATCGCTTTGCGAGTCTTTTACAGGATACCAAAGACTTGCTCCTGTGCCTTGACACGCCACGCCAATCCATGGTTTTCCTTGCTCGTCTTTAGTATAAACAAATCCGCCATCCCATGGTGCACGTTTTGCAATTATTGGTTTACCAGAATAGTAAAAACGCAAACGCTGTTCGGATTTCTGTGTTACTACATTTGGGAAATCAATAAAAACTGCACCGAATTCTCTTTTATATTTTAACTTCTTTGCATTGAAAACAATCGAGTCTATTTGCATGTTTTCAAATAAGTCTAATTGGATTTTTGAAGTAGTGCTTACTACTTTGAAGGTAATGTCGTTATAGCCAACTATAGTTCTATCTTCAGGATTGACTTTGATGTTTAAATCATAGCGCAAGACATCAAAACAGGTTCGCTCTGGGCGCAAACCTCCTTGAAGGGTGTCTTTTCTGGTTGTTGCTTCTTGTGCGGAAATAGATTGGAAACTGATAAGTAGAATACTGAGAATGAATATTTTTTTCATGGTATAAAAATAGAAAATCTATTGGATTAGTTTTTTTTTTTTGGATTGTTACAAATTTGGCTTAAGCCACGTCATTCCTAACTGCGGTCACGGTCGGGAGAGTTACTCTCATGCACAAATTAATTACTCTGTTAAACAAATGAGTTGCTCTGATGTATAAATGAATTACGCTGTAGCGCAAATCAATTACTCTTTTGAACAAATGTGTTGCTCTCACACAAAAATGAGTTACTCTTTAACACAAATTAATTGCTCTTATGCACTAATTTGTTACTCTGAACGCCAAGTTTATTTTGGTCAATGGGTAAAAAATTTATGGATGTGACTGGATAGGGTTTTGGGCAAACTGCTTATTGGTTTTTGAATAAGAGGAATTTTAGTAATAGAAAAAGAGGCCGTATGACCTCTTTTAGTTTAAAAACAAAAAACATATTTTTAATTATTTCCAACCGCCACCTAATGCTCTATAGACATTAATTACGGCATTGAATTGTTCTTTTTTGGCTTCTATTAATTCTAATTTAGAATCTAATGCATCGCGCTGCGTCATTAATACTTCAAAATAATCTACCCGACTCGATTTGAATAAATCGTTTGAAATATCAATTGCTGTGGTTAAGGCTTGCACTTCTTTATTTTTTAAGGTATAGAATTGCTCTAAATTTTTGATGTTTGACAATTGGTTTGACACTTCTACATAGCCATTCAAAATTGTTTTCTGGTAATTGTATAAGGCTTTTATTTGTTCTGCTTTTGCTTTGTTAAACTCTGCTTTGATTGCATTTCTGTTAATTAATGGAGCGGTTAAGTCACCTAATAAAGAGTATGCCAAAGACTCTGGTGTTTTAAAGAGAAATGATGGTTTGAATGCTTGAAATCCTAATCCTCCTGAAATGGTAAATGAGGGATAAAATTCGGCTTTTGCTGCTTTTACATCACATTTTGTGGCAAACAATTGCAGTTCGGCTTGTTTTATATCTGGACGGTTGGCTAATAATTGAGATGGAATTCCTTCTTGAATTGCTGTTGGTACAAGTGTTGTAAAACTGGATTTATCTCTTTCAATTGGTTGTGGATAGCGACCTAATAGGAAATTGATTTTATTTTCGGTCTCTTTAATTTGTTGTTGAATTTGATATTCTCTGCTTTGTGAATTTAATACTTCGGCTTCAAATTTTTTGACTGCTAATTCATTGGCTCTGGCTGCTTCTTTTTGGGCTTTTACAATTTCTAAAGCATTTTTTTGCAAGGAAATAGTTTGTTGAATTATATCCAATTGATTGTCATAGGAAAGTAGTTCATAGTATGAATTAGCAATTTCTGCAACCAAATTGGTTATTACAAAATTTTTACCTTCTATGGTGGCTAAGTATCTGCTTAAAGCTGCTTTTTTTGCGTTTCGTATTTTTTTCCAGATGTCAACTTCCCAGATGGCATGTAATCCAAGGGCATAGTTTTGAAGTACTTCTGGGACTTCTTTTCCTGGCATAATCTCGGTGGAAGCATCTCCTGCACCTTGACTGGTATAAAGACCTACTTTTTCAACACCTGCGGC
>JAYVNT010000252.1:0-17379 GCA_043758285.1 Flavobacterium sp. | reverse complement strand
ATTCTCAAAATCTTTATCCAAGTTTTCAAACCAGTTACCATCTCTTGTTAACTGACCTATTGGGTCTATCTGGATGGTAATGTCGGCTTTCGTTTTAGCTACATATTCATTGATAGTATTTACGCAATCTGTGGAAAGGAAAGGCAAATAAAAAAAATAACATGTGCTTTCTAAAGGCAGATTTTGCATTAAGTCAGCAATAGAAACATTCTGATTTTCAATGGTAAAACGAATACTCTCAGCACCACGATTTAAAGCATCCAAAGCTCTCTTATTAGATAAACCAACATCGTGAACGTAGATGTTTTGTAGAATGGCAAATGGTTTACTAGTATTTGTTGAGCCACATTTTGGCAATGTTTCATCGTAATGGTAAAAAGGTTTTACTTTGATGCCTTCCAAACTTTCCCAAACCAAAGTGTCATTATAATCAGCACCTTTTAGTTCATATTGAATTTGTTGTTTCCATTGCTTGGAAGAAACTGGTTCGAATGCATCAAATAAATTATCATTCATGGTTTGTCTTTATAAAGATTTTGATTTAGTCTTTTCGTCCTTTATAGAATCGCCTTCAAACTCGATGATGTAGATGTCTTCACTATCGCGTTTCATATAATATTTTTCGCGCGCATATTTTTCTATTTGGTCTGGGTTTTTAAGTGTTTTGATGTTTTCTTCGTCTTTATTTATTTCATCCTGATAGTATTTTTTATTGTCTTCTAGTTCGTCAAGTTGTTTGTTCAAAATTCTGTGTTCCATATAGGAAGTGTTGTCTAAGAAAAGCATCCAAACCGTAAAAAAAACTAACACAATAACATATCTATTTCCTAGAATTTTTAGGATTGGATAGCTGTCTGTTAGGTTTTTAAAGTAACTCATAATATTTTATGTAATTCTTTGATTTATAACTGCTCTAACTACATCAATAGCAACCGTATTATATTTATCATTAGGGATAATAATATCAGCGAAAGCTTTGGTAGGTTCAATAAATTGTTGGTGCATCGGTTTCAAAGTAGTTTGGTAACGGTTTAAAACTTCTTCCATATCTCGACCTCGTTCGGCAATATCTCTTTTTAAACGTCTAATGAGACGCTCGTCAGAATCGGCATGAACAAATATTTTAACATCAAACATTTCTCGTAATTCAGGATTTGCTAAAATCAAAATCCCTTCCACTATCATTACTTTTCTGGGATGGGTTATAATACTATCGTCGGTGCGATTATGGGTTACAAAAGAATAAACGGGTTGCTCTATAATTTCTCCTTTTTTTAATTGAGAAAGATGATTTACAAGTAATTCGAAGTCAATAGCTCGAGGATGATCAAAATTGATCAACCCTCTTTCTTCAAAACTTAAGTTATTGTTTTCTCTGTAATACGAATCTTGAGAGATTACGCCGACTTCGGTTTCTGGCAATTCATTTATAATCTGTTGGACTACAGTTGTTTTTCCACTTCCTGTACCACCAGCAATTCCAATAATTAACATATAGTGTTGTGTTGTTTTTGTTTTAACAAAAATAGAAATTATATCGGAAGAGAATTTTATTTTTTTAGAAATATTAAAACAAAAAAAACCTTTCTGAAAAAATACAGAAAGGTTCTGGTCGGGGTGGCAGGATTCGAACCTGCGGCCTCCTGCTCCCAAAGCAGGCGCGATAACCGGGCTACGCTACACCCCGAAATCGAGTGCAAATATAAAACTAAAAATTAGTTCTCAAAGTGTTTTACCACAATAATGATTATTTATATAGAAATAGATTTTTTGTAAGCTACTTTACAATAATATATTTTATTAAAAACTTACATTTGCACCGAAAATAATATACTTATTATGTCTAAAACAATAGAAAAAGTAAAATGTTTAATTATAGGTTCTGGTCCGGCAGGATATACTGCAGCAATATATGCAGCTAGAGCAAATATGTTCCCAGTTTTATATCAAGGAATACAACCTGGAGGTCAACTAACAACAACTAACGAAGTAGAAAATTGGCCAGGAAATCCAGAAGGTATAACAGGTCCGGAAATGATGATTGGTATTGAAGCTCAAGCAAAACGTTTTGGGACTGATGTTCGGGATGGTTGGGCAACCAAAGTTGATTTTTCAGGAAATATACATAAAGTTTGGATAAATGATACCAAAGAAATTCATGCCGAAACAGTAATTATTTCCACAGGTGCTTCGGCTAAATATTTAGAAATTCCTTCCGAGCAACATTACTTGCAAACTGGTGGAGGCGTTTCGGCTTGTGCAGTTTGTGATGGTTTTTTCTATCGAAATCAAGAAGTTGTTATTGTTGGTGCTGGGGATTCGGCTTGTGAAGAAGCGCATTACTTATCTAAGCTTTGCAAAAAAGTTACAATGTTAGTAAGAAGTGAAAAATTTAGAGCGTCTAAAATAATGGAAGCTCGCGTTCGTAAAACGGATAATATTACCATTTTGTTGAACCATGATACGGTTGAAGTTTTGGGAGATGGACAAGTGGTGACTGCTGTTAAAGCAAAAAATAAAACATCAGGTGCTATTTTTGACATTCCCGCAACGGGTTTCTTCGTGGCTATTGGTCACAAACCAAATACAGATATTTTTGCGGATTACTTAAATTTAGATGAAACAGGATATATTATTAATGTTCCTGGAACTTCTAAAACTAATATTGAAGGTGTTTTTGTGGCTGGAGATGCAGCGGATCATGTCTATCGTCAAGCGGTTACGGCAGCCGGAACAGGATGTATGGCGGCATTGGATGCTGAAAGATATTTAGCTGCTATGGAATAAGAAAAACTATTATCTAAAAAAAATCCCGTGTGATATAAAATTGAAACGGGATTTTTTGTTTTATTTTGAAGATGTTTTTTTTCTGATTGCTGCGCTCTGTGTGAAATGTTTCATGTCTATTTTTAATGGTTCTCCATATAATTCTATCTCACTATTGCCCGATGCATCGATTGTTGCAATATTACTAATATTAATACTTGTCTTGGCATAACTACTTGTTTCAACCAAAGCATTTTTTGCGGTTAATTTTTTTCCAGTGAAATCCGTGTTATTATCTAATCGAAGTTTTAAATCTAGAATATCACCTTCAATTTCGGCTGATGATTTTTGATACATATCAAATCTCATTTCTCCACTTGAAATTAATGCTTTTACATAACCGCTTTTACTAACATCAATTGCTGTTTTCTCCGATTTTAAATTAAGTTCTACTTTGGATTTGTCATTTACCATCAAGGTAAAGTTCTTGGTCTTCGCGTTCAAGAATAATTTGGCGTAATCAAAACTTTTAAAAGTAATATCGTTTACAGTCACATCAGACAATGAGGTTACATTAGTTTCATCTTTAGCAATAACCAAATTGAATTTATCATTGTAAGTAATGCGAATGCTCAATTTTTTATAACTACTAAGATCCTTAGAAGTAGATATTCTGAGGTTTTTGCCAGTTAATTTATACTCAACAAATTCTATCAAATTGTCATCGGCTTCAATTTCTAAAGCGCAGTCATTTCCTTTTACCAAGAACACTTCCAAGTTATCCTCTACTTCAAGCGATTCGAAGTTGCCAATTTCTTTTTGTTCCGATTTGACAATTTTGGAACCTTTTACTTTTTCTTTTTTTTGCCCAAAGCTTATCACAGAAAGAAAAAGAAAACTCAGAATAATAATTTTTTTCATAAATGATAGACAATGATTGTTTTTACTTCGTACAGTTCGACCTAAAGGTCTCGAGTGTCAAAAATAGAAAAAAAAACATCCCAAATTTCATTGAGATGCTTTATTAACTTATTCTTTTGAAACACTTCCTCCCGAACTTTCTTCTTTGACAATGGTTATGGGAGAACCCTTATAATCTATGGAACTTCCGCTTGAGGATTTTGCATTTAAGCTTACTATTGGATTTACATTTGTGGAGCTTCCACTGGATGATTGAGCAATGACATCATTTACTAATAAATCTTCTGCTTCAATACTACTACCACTTGAAGATTTTGTATTTAATTGCAGTGCTTTCCCTTTTACTTTTAATGTGCTTCCACTACTAGATTCACACCTAATATTGTCAATTTCTAAGGATAAATTTGCTTCGCTTCCGCTACTTGTTTTAACGTTAATAACTGTACCCGAAAATAAACCATTCGAGGATACAGAAGATCCACTAGTTGCTTCAAGGTTTGTCAATAAAGGCAATCTGACATGAATGTTTTTTGCTTTTGCTTCATCAATATCTTCATCCGAAGTGATAATAAGTGTTCCGTTTTCTACTTTTGTTGTGATGTGTTCTTGCAAATTTTCATCGGCTTCAACTTCCACAAAATAAGTGTCTGATTGTTCCAATGTTACATTTAAACCGCGACTGACCTCAATTTTTGAAAAGTTATTTTCAACATTCCGTGTTTGTTTGGTTACGTTTCCATTACCATCAATTCCTTCGCCCCAATTAATGTTTGCGTGACAGGAAGCGAATAATACTGCCGCAACAGTTGTTGCTATTATTTTTGTGCAAAATACCAAGAACTTTACCATGATTAATTTGTTTTGATTATTACTCCGTTTTGGTCAACCGAAAGTTTACCTTTTTTTGTTTTCCCTGATTTGGTTTCAGTTACTACTTTACCATTCACTTTAACTGTGACAGTTTTAACTGTATCATTTTCATTAATTACATTGATATCTTCGGTATTAATTCCGTCTTCTACATCATTGTATTCATTCTCTTCTAAAGGACAGTTTAAACATTTAACTTTATCAACTCCAACTTTGTAAATATAATCTTTTGAACTAAAATGCAAATTGAAAAAGTCGTTTCCAGAACTGTCATAATCCTGAACATTTTCGTCGGCTTTGAATAAGATTCCTTTTGGTAAATACAAGAATAATTCAACTTTTTGACCTCTAAATTTATTGGCAACATCAGTCAGTAAGTAATTGTCTAAAATTAATTGACTGCCTTCAATTTTATAACCATACTTAATTTTTTCTGCTCTATTTTTTGCTTCAAGAGCTGATTTTCCTACGGATAATTTTTCAACTTGAAGATAAGGTAATGGTTCATCCGTTTTCATAATTCCGATTGTCACATTATTAGAATAGATTATTTCATTGTTTTTCTCGTCTTGTGTTAATCTAAAATCTGAGTTGTGGTAACTGTCTTTAGAATAAAAATCATTGTTTTTAAATTTGATTAAGAGCGTATCAGTTGGAAGTAAATTAATTGTTTCTTTTTTAATATCTTTTCCGTCATAAGCTATCTGAGTAGCTTCTTTAATTCCTAATGAAATCAATACTCCAACAGCAATTATCCAAATGGCTAACAAACTATATTTAGCAATATTTCCTATCGATTTTAAATTGGTAACCAATAGTTTTAAACCCAATATTAAAAAGAAGAACATTGGTATTCCTGCTGCTAAAAGAAATAATATTCCTTGAACCCAAAGTGGTGTTTCTAACCCAATTGGTGTACTAATGTGGTTTAGAATGTAATTGTCTGGCATCGAAGATGAGAAAATCAATATAATAGAAGCTATACTAATCCCAAGTAACGACAATGATGAGAAAACTATGATAATTGCACCTAATATTTTGGCAAATATTTTAAAAATGTTCATAAAAACATCTCCAATTCCATCGGCTACTTTATTGGCACCAGATTTTATTTCGTTTCCCATTTTGTCATAATCAGCATTTTTAAACTTGTTAGAAACACTATCAAATTCTTCTCTAACTTTTTTTTCGATTGTTGAAATGGTAACTGGCTCACCGGTCATTTCTAGTTTTTCAGAAGTTGTAATTGCTTTTGGCATCGCAATCCACAGTACAACATAGGCAATAATACTAAAACCAGTGAAAGCAAAAAGCAAGAAAATTATTTTTATCCATGTTGCGTCAATACCTAAAAAGTGGCTCAAACCTTTACAAACCCCAGCAATTGTTCCTCTGTCCTTATCGCGATATAGTTTTTTTGATTTTGTATGAGGATAAAATGGTTCTGTAGCTTTTTCGTCTGTGTCATCGTCAATTTTATAATCTTCGGGCTGACCCATAATGGTTATTACTTCATCAACATCTTTATTATTAATGACGTGTTTGTCGCTTTTTTGTTTTTCAATAAGCAACTCTGCCACACGCATTTCAATATCTTTCATAATCTCGTCTTGACCAGACGAGTTTGAAAGCGAACGTTTTATTGCTTCAAAATACCGAGTTAATTTCTGGTATGCATCTTCATCGATGTGAAAAATCATACCGCCTATATTAATATTTACTGTTTTGTTCATGATTATTTTTTTTTATTAGTTATGATGTTTACCGCATCAGACAGTTCTGTCCAAGTGCTATTTAGTTCTGTTAAAAATGTTTTGCCTATTTCTGTCAAGTCATAGTACTTTCTTGGTGGACCAGAAGTTGATTCCTCCCAACGATAGTTGAGTAAACCGTCATTTTTTAGCCGTGTTAGAAGCGGATAAACTGTTCCCTCTACCACAAGCAATTTCGCGTTTTTCAAAGAGTCTAATATCTCAGAGGTATATGCTTCCTTATCCTTTAGCACAGACAAGATACAAAATTCTAAAACACCCTTACGCATCTGAGCTTTCGTGTTTTCAATATTCATAATACATGATTTGTTTTTTTGATTAATAATTCTTTTTTGATTGATGATTGAAACTTTTAATACTATGGATAGACCATTAATTTCTTATACAAAGATACAATTAAAAAAAGGTACTATATAATACAAAGTACTAATATTTAACATAAATTTAACATTTATTAAATCGAAATACTCAAATCATTTTTTTGTACTTTTATCTATAATCGCAAAAACGAAATTTCCCTAGTTTTAAAACGAAATTTCCCTTTTTTGACCTGTTTTAAGCAAATGTACCAATTAAATTTAAAAGCCGTTTAAATCATTATAAAACGGCTTTTAAATCCTACTTAAACAACATAATGTCGGTGTAACTGCTCTGGAAAGTTACATTGGCCTTCATCGAAACGGTCTTGGCATACTGAAATGGATTAGTCCCGCCGGTGTTATCCTGTATCCATTGACACAACTCAACTATGGATGACTTATTGGATGTGAAATAAAAGTATCTGGTATCTTTAAGTACGTGCAGCACATTCAAATAATCCGTCAGCTTCCAATAGTTCTTATACGCCTTAACATCCGTTGATAAGTATGGAGGATCACATAAGAAAACGACATTTTCATTATCTTTGAACAGTTCAAATAATTGTTTATAATCTCCGCTTACAGTTTCCACCCCCTTAAGATAACCAGTAGCATCATAGTCACTTTGCTTCATAGTGTTGTACAGAGTTCCTTTGGTGAACTCTTCATAGCTCAAAAAGTATTTCATGCAAAAAAGTATCGAGCTGCTAACTGTAATCCAATCAACAAAACCCGCTGCATCTTCTTGTTTTAAGCGATTGAGAATTGCTGATTTGTATGGCTCATCTATCTTTTTATCCTTTGGATATCCTTTCAAAATTTGTCTAATATCTCTCAACAAAACATTGGTTTTGTCAATATTTTGCAACCTTTCAGAATAATTATCGTAATCATTGTAAACAACTCTTGCTAGCGGATATAATTGTTTGACTGTATGGCTTAACAGACCAGAACCGCCAAACAAATCTACATAAACTCCGTTTTCCGGATAGTTCTCTAAAGCTTTGGCAAATTCAGTTAAAAAATTCCTTTTTTGTCCCATAAACGGCAATGGCGCCGTCGTAAATTTTCTTTGTTTTTTGTGCATTTTTCTTGATTAAATATTTGTTTTATTGATTGATGTTCACTATATTTATAGTGTATTTAAAGGGTTGATTATGCCCCAATATTTAAGTTAAACTTAGGTGAGTTTCCAGCGAGCAGTTCTTTAGTTGCTTCGAGGTTATTTTCATAAATATGAACGTTGGCCAAATACAACGTTATACTTTTCAATTGAACATTAATCTGTTTACTGATTAGGTACAAGTGATAGATATCACACGGCAATCCAAGCGAAGCATCCGAGCTTCTTTGATAGGCAGTAACAACCAGTTTTCCTGCTTCTATTTGAAACTGCACAAGACTAAGACATGGCTGCTGATTGCTCTCGGTGTTTGTAGAACCCAAAAACAAAACATAATTTTTTGACGATCGTTTCTCTCTGTTTATCTTCTCAATCAGCTTTGGCAGCTGCTCCAAATAGGTTGGGTAACTGTTAACCAATATCGGACCGCAGTAATCCCACCACTCAACACCAATGTCCCGGTAAGCTTGTGTTAACCTTTCACCACTCATAAACAAATTTAACTCATCTTTAAGTTTCTTTTTTACCAATGGATGGCCCTCAAATAATTCCAGTAAGTCAATTGGTTTTAGATCCATAGATTGATTGAGTAAGTAGGTGATTGCCCCCTTTCTGTTATTCTGGCATTTGCCTTTAGTAACGATTTTTGTTAAAATTTCATGGTACTTGTTCATTTCGTTTTTTTGATTGATAATTGATGATTATATTTGCACCTCTCAATATAATTTATTAGACACGACAAAGCCACAGCATAGAAGACTTATGTCCTCCAACGCTGTGGCTTTGCCGCTAATTAAATTACCTTGAGAAGTTTTTAATGTTGGAGGACTTTTTTCATCCTTACCTCCAGAGGATTTTAATCAACTGTTTAATTACTAATTTGGAATTATTATTTCAAATGGTGTTTCGTTTAACATTCCGTCTCTAGCATTACCACTTATATCAATAGTTTGAACTACTAAATTATTAAAATCAATTTTTTTAACATTTATACTCCCAGCGCCTCCTAGAAGATTGGACGTAATTTTATAATTCGTTCTGAATCTAAATTCATAAGCACTTCTTATTTGATAATTACCAGTACTTGTAAAAACCGACCAAATATTAATGTTAAAAGGATTTTTTGATATATATATAAGTGGTGCCCCATTATCATATTCTAGATAGGATGTTCCATAATCAATAGGTTTTTCTCCATTACCTATAAAAAAAGTTGCTTCATTGTTATCAGGAGAGCCACAATTTGTAAATACACCATCACTAGAATTTCTAATAATATAAGTAACTCCAACAGTTGTAGTGCCACTTGTTAAATTCTGTGTATCATTTTTTCCTGACTGTGTAATTACGCCTCTTATTACTTTGTCTATAAAAGCATTTTCTCCCTGAATTCCTTGCGCTCCCTGAATTCCTTGCTCTCCTTGAATTCCTTGCTCTCCTTGAATTCCTTGCTCGCCAGTATCACCTTTGTCAACATCTTTAAAGACAGAAACAATAACTTTAACAGATTCGTTGCCTACGCCACCTATTACATTTGGTTGATCACATGTGATTATAACTTCCATAACTTTATTCAATAATGTTTAAATCGCCTTTAAATATGACGCGTTTAGACTCAGTTTTACTGATTTCGTAATAATGATTTTTAGCATCTATATTCCAAAGTGTTGGATCAATATTTAGCGTCATAATTTGATCTATAACTGTTAAAGCCTCGTCAGGTGTTGTAATAACTTTGTTCTTTTTATCTGAATTATAAAGCTTTAGCTCATAAGTTCCAACCCAGTTTTCATCCGCTGTAAAATACACCGGCACAATTTCAGATTTACCAACACTATCAATATTCAGAATAGCGGCTATAGACGGATTTAAAGTTACTCTTTGCATAATTTTAATTGTAAACTCGGATTTCTATAGACATACCATTGACATTGCCATTAGTCGCATTTCCTAAACAATCTCTTGAAACTAATATAACTTTATCAGCCGCCTCCCTTATCAGTACTACTTGACTATTACCGTTTGTAATATTATTAAAGCAAATTGTTTTCTTGTATGTAAATGTATTTGATGAACTACCTCTATAAAAACCTACATCCTCATAAGTCCATCTAATCAATACTCCTAATGTATTTTCTAATACAATTGCACTCGGGTCAAAATTTCCGGCTTGAGTCAATAACGCTGTATACACTTTATAAGGTCTGGAATCTACCGGAATTATTACAGGGGCATTATCACTCTGATAAATCAATATGAAATCACTCTCAACAAACTGCTTTTGCTGATACCCATAAATTCCGCGTTGCCCAACAAATGCTTGAACATAAGTAATTCCATTCAGCATATAACGTACAAAAACAGGACTTATGTACTGACGAATTTCCGAACTATCCAGAACTCCTATAAAACTTTCGTCAACAATTGTTCCTAGCTCTACACTGTTTTCTACTGTTAAGATAGCCTCAATATTAATAGAATTAATCAATATCAATGACCGAAGCGTATTGCAATGATCAACTATGCTGTTTAGCTCATTAGCAAACAAAAAGTGTTTTGTCGGCTTCCCTTGTGCAGCTGCTAATTTTTGAGCACTATCTTCTTTTTGTTCTATATTTAAAAAATTACTCATAATATCCTATATTAAACTTTAAAAACGATAAATGAAAAGTCTGCATAGTTTGGACTTGAATCGTCAGATGCAACAACAATAACTTCATTGATTCCTCTTGATTGTGCTCCAATTTTTATAAATCCATCAACTAGTCCAGCCCCTACAACAGCATAGTTAGCAAATCCAAGATTGTGAGTTATCTTATAGCGGGCATCCGGCAATAATTCAGAAGTGAAATTTCTTTTATAATAAGATCCCTTAGTACCGTCTGACAAAACAGTCCCAGTAAATAAAATAGTATCCTCTATAGTAGGTTTGTTTAAAATTTGAGCCGGACTCCCAACCGAAGCATTCCAATCAGCTTGAACGTTTACCTGTGCCCCTGCTTGAATTCCAGCTAATTTAGTTGCGGCACCATAGGAGTAGTTATTATCCGTATGCACATAGTTAGCATCAAAAACAGGCGACACTCTTGTAAAAGCACTTAATGTAGTTCCTGAAGCATCAATTACAGCATTAGTAAATCGAAATACATTCTCATTGTTCCCATTCTTAAAACCAAGTGCCTGTATAACTACATTCTTTTTGATTTTGCTTGTCAAGTCTCCTGCGGTTTCCGTAAACTTACAAAGCTCACCATCTATGTATAAATAGCCATCGGTGATGTTAGCTCCAACTATGGTACAACCCGCAATTATAAAATTGCCCGTTTCTGGTATTTGAGCAAATGCAATAAAAGCCTTTAATGTCTCAAAGGTGCTTTCCTGCATTTTTCTGAGAGTAAATTGTTTAAAACGGTACCCGCCATTTTTTGTAAAATCAATAATATTTGCCATACTATGGTGTATAAATTTCTACTGTATATTTTTTTCCAACATATCGGTAATTATCTACCAATGCTCTTAACGTTATTTCTGTAAAAGCTATCGTGTCCGGCATAAAGATGATCCAACTATAAGAAACTACATTATCGCCATCACCATCCAAAAAAGTATCATCTTCATTATCGTCGTCATCATCTTCTAAAAAGCTAATTCCAGGTTCTTCATTCTGCCAGATGTAAAGCTTTTCAACTTCCGGAATATCATCTATATAAATCAACTTTGTATCCTCATGGTTCTGCGGATCATAACCTATTACTCCGTATGACTCATTCAACATTTTTTCGAGGTCAATCTTTTTTCCAGTGTGTTGCATCTTATAGAGGGTTTCATCCACTATAATTTGCATAGGCGAAAGCAACGATTCAAAAAAAGCAACTGTTTTGGCTTTTCTCAAAAAAGTAGGCAACACCAGTTTACCAGCTCTTTTTACATTAAGTGTTGACCAAAACATAAGGCAAATAGTTTATAGTTAAGTCCGCATCTTGTATTTTCAAATAGCCACTTTCTGGCACTTTAAATGTCGTAAAATCTGTAAAAGCGAAGCCCGCATATTTATGTTGTAATAATAAAACCTCACAAAGATTAATTCCTGGTTTATCTTCAATAGTACGCTTGAAAAAATTGGCAACAAATGCTCCGTTAAACTCAAGATTATTTAAATAATCTTTAATTCCAGCTTTTACAGGAAATATTGTTTCTGTTGTGTTTAATTGTTGTCCAGTTGTTAAATCAATTTGCAAAGGATCAACATAAACATTTAGCACTACCTTGAGCAAATCGGCTTCATAGTTTATCAAACGAATTCTAACGCCAGGAACTTTTACCTGTTTCAAATAAAAAAGCAGTCTTTCGGCTTCTTCGTTAGATAACTGTATCAATTCAGTTCCGTTATCCTTGGCCACTTTTACAACCAATTCGCCATCGTCACTTTCAAGAATAGCACAGCGGTCAACTATCATTAAATCGTCTGGATTTACAACTCCAGTCAAATCATATTGAAACTGACCATCTTTCCAAACCAAAGGCAAACCATCATGAAAATTATAAACTGCAGCAATAAAATTGGGTAAATTTTGAGGTCGAGAGTTGGCAGCATTGGCAGAAACAATTTGTTCATGGTTGAAAATCACATCCACATACTGCTCCAGCCATATCATTTCGATAGAAGCGGTAGAAAACTGCTCGTCAAATGTTTGTCCTGGTACCAAACCATATAGCGCTATTAAGTCAGGATTAGTGACGAAACTAGCTTTAATGATTTCTCTTATTTGTGCTTTAGTTCTACTCATTTTTAAAATGATATTGGAAACTCTCCTTGCGGAAATGAATAATCTAGTATTGGTAAATCTGGTAAATCACTCAATCCGGTAGCTGGTATAATATTTCGAGCTTTGTAATATTGTAAAACCTTTGTGTCTTTTACAAGCTCCGGCAACACTATTTCTTGACCAACAACCAAAGGATCAGAAATGCTTTTTTGATTGCCATAAGCAATTGCAAAGGCATAATCAGCTGTTCCAAAATATTGAATACTGATATCATAAAATGATTGTTTTGATAATGCCTTAATTATCATAAGTTGCGTCAATACTTAATTGCCCATTCTGCGGAATTTTAATACTGTTAACCGTCATGCCATCCGCTATGAACTCGGTTCTTATCTCTCTGGCCAATTCGTCGGGTTGTGAACTTTCTAAAAATCGTTTCGTTCCAACACCTCGCATCGGTCTGTATTTAAACTCACCTTTTTCAGCCAACAACAATAGCTTTTGGTTCTGGTAGGTTGTATCACCAATTACCATCAAACCGTTGGCTATTTTCAGCGTTAAATCGTCGTTTAAAATAATTCCTTTCATTACTCTAGTAATTCTGTAAATCGTTGTTTTAAAGCTTCAAATTCAGTTGCGTTTACTAGTGCTGTTGTTGGTCCATTTGGTGTAATAAAAACCATATTCCCAATAGCGGCAAAAAGGTCATTAATTAAATTAGCCAAGTTCTCGCCATTCGCCTTCAGGTGGATTTTTTCTTTAAATTCAATTTCAACATCGTTTAAATAAAAACCAACCTTGGTAATTTCATCACAGCCAACAACCATCCAATCGTCATCGTCTTCCACACGAACCGCCAAAACAGAACTCCCAACTTTTGGCACCAGGATAAAACTCTTTTTACCGTTTAAAACTGGTCGAAGTCTAACATCAAATATCTCCTGTCCGTCTTCATCAATCAATATACAAGTAGCATTCGCTTCATCAACACTTTTAACCTTAGCAATGTTAGAAACCGCTGGACCATGTTTTTTGGCCATGTCTTCCAAACCTTTTCTAATCTGTTCCGGTGTGTTCGCCATTTATAATTGTTGTAAAAAACTTAATGTTATCACTTGCCTGCCTCCACTTTTACTAAAACTACCTTTTAAAGCTTCTACAAAATAGTTCCCAGACTTCTCAGGATATTTATAACCATCAATGTTGGCAACAAATCCTTTATTTATTTGTGGCTCTAAAAACAACTCAATGTCGCCCTGATAACCATTATAGTTTGATGTCGTTTGCAATCGGTTGGCAATTTGCTTTAAAAGGTCTGCCGGAATACCAGCTCTAACCTTAATATCCTTTTCGTTGCTGTATTTCTTTACATCGCTTGGCGTTCGTTTCACCTCACCTTTGGCATTCTTTTCTCTAATGTTAATCTTAACATTCTTGTCAACTTCTCGTTGCTTAAAATCGTCGTCTTTAATCGTGTTCCAACCAATTCGGAGTTTTACCGTTTTTTGAACTTTACCAAATAAGGTTCCAACGTACAACTCATCAAAATTAAAATACACCGCAAGCTTGCACTCATTCTTTAACCATTCTAGAACCTGAATTCCTGTTGCATTCTTAAACCGCACATTTTGCAATGGTATGTTAGGAATTTCACTCGAAATCTTAATAGCAGTTCCAGCACACAAATCAGTTACAATTTGCTTTGCGGTTGTCGATGCATAGCTTTTGTTTACTATAATATCGTATAATAAATAAGCATATCCTTCACACTCCACCTTTACCGGAACGCCTTGTACAACACGTTTTACAAAACCTGTAAATCGGCGTGTGTTTCTGCCATCATAACCCAATAGCAAATCAACTTTGTCATTTTCTTTGATGACATATTCTTTTCGTTCATTGAGTTCCTGCTTGTCTTCAGTACTTTTTTTAGTTGTTACCAAATATTTTATTCTTGGTAAGTCAATTGTGCACGTATCAACAAAACTATTTACATCGGTTTTCCAATCTACTTTGGCGGGTTTTACCTGCTTTAAGTTTCCAATCGTTATGTCGGAAGTCATTACAAACATTACCTATCCAGTATTAAATCTTCTATATAATCACTCTCACACATCAAACTAAACGGTCGTATAAACGGACTTTTACCTTCAACCTCCGGAAAGTCAAGCGAAGTAATAACCACTTGCGCATTTGACTCGAGGAACAATTCAGGATAACCACCTTTTAAATAAACCGGTTCGTTAGTCTCAAAAATGGTTTTCAAAGCTGCAATCTGATCCTCTGGAAAAAATCTATTTTTACCAATCAAAAAACCTTTAATATTGAACCGATAATCATCAATATTAAACTGCTCTTTTACCGTTCCTTTTCGCTCACTTACTGCCGTTTTGATAATCTGTTTTGACAAATTAACGCCGATAGTACACGCTTCAATTTCGATTGCTTCTTTAGTATTAAGCCAAAAAGTAATTGGACACCAAATGTCCTTACCTAATGTTGACTTTTTATTAAGGGCTATCTGTTTGGTCGTATAATCAATCGAATATTTATTCCGATCAGATTGTGGTACTTGAAAAAAATTTAAAAAAGCATCAGAACCTTTTTTTTGTTCGTTTTCTTTTAAAAAATAGCCGTTACCTCCAAAAGTAGTTTGGTATAATTTGTATAAATCAAATGCGTTATTCGACATACTAAACTAATTTTGCACCATTATATATTACTCTCGCCAACACTTCCATCATTATTTTTTCAAGCTCTTGCGCGCTTTCTTGATTGTTCATAGTTGTAAACTGCAAGTTGTCAAAGAACTTCCCAACCGTAATATTGATAGTTTTAGGACCGCCGCCAACTACACTTTCTCCTGCCGATTTTCCTGCAGTATCGTTTGCTGTAGCTAAACCTTGTGTTTGGGCAAAAGTATCTGCAGTTAGTGAATTTTCACTTGCTGTAGTATAAGCATGACCAACTCCTTTTGTGGCTTCAGTAAATAATTTAGTTGGCAGTGCCGTTAAAACATTTGCTTTTAATAATCCGCCACCAATTTTTCCAAGAATACCAGGTATGGCTTTAAAATTTCCGCTAAAAATCGCAGAAAATAACTCGCCAACACCACTAAAAACTTGTTTAATTGCTTTTGGTATCTGAGTAAACGCTTCTATAATTAAATTTGGCAATCTGGTAAACATCCCCATGATATTAGAACCAATTTGCTTAAGACTTCCCCAAACACCATCAACCATAGCTCTAACTTTATCAAATCTGTGATAAGCAATCGTTAATCCGCCAATTAATGCTCCTATAGCTACTACAACTATTCCTATGGGATTTGCCGTCATTGCTAAATTCAATAACCATTGAGCAGCTGTCATAACTCTAGTAACAATTGCAGCTCCGCCCATTATAGCTTGGTAAGTTAAAAAAGCACCTCCTAACGTTCCTATCACAGTTAAAAATATACTAGAACTTGTAGAGCCAGAGTTAAGCCATTTTGCAAAACGTATGATATAAGAACCAGCTCCTAGAAATGCTGTGCCTAAATCCATAATTCCACCTATTAATGGTCCAAATGCTGTACCTACTTTAGCTAGTGTATTAACCATTTTTTCCTGAAGATTACTCCATTTACCTTGTAAACTATTTTGAGCATTTCCTAAAGCTCCATAATATAAACCTCCTTTATTAGCAGCCATAGATAATGCTGCGGATAATTGCTCGTAGGTAACATCCATTTCCTTAACTTGTTCAATGCTTTTACCTGTGCTTTTTGATAAAAGAGCATAAATGTTTATACCAGCCATACCAAATTGTCGAACGTCCATAGCTGTAGCTTTTCCAACGGTTTTAATTTGTTGCATATTAGCAGCCATTCTAGTTAAAGTATCATTAGAACCTCCAACAGCTACAATTGCATTAGCTAAATTCATACTATCAGTTCTAGCAGCTTTGGCACTTGCTCCAGCAGATATTAAAGAACGATTAACCTCCAGTAACGAAGCTGTATCAAATGGTGTTGCTTCTGCATCTTTTTCTATATTGGCGTAAGCCGAACTAGCTCCTTTTTTACCAATGAAAGTGGACATTCCATTTATCGCAGTTTCTTTATTCATAGCGCCCTGAACCATAGCACCAATTCCGCTTCCTAAGGCTGCAATTCCTGCGTTGGCTAAACTACCAATCATAGAACCTGCAGCAATAGTTCCTATACCAATTCCACTACTACTGGAACCACCCATATTTCCTTTATGAGAATTAGCTTGTCTTTGTAAAGAAGCTAGTTCTCGTCTAGCAAAAGCTATTTGACTAGGAATAGTAGAATTCTTTATGGTATTTTCTGTCTGCGATATTTGTCTTTGCAGCTCGCTAAAACTTGAACCTAATACTTTGTTTCTACCAGTTACTTGGTCAACATGTTTAGACATTTTGGTAAATGTTGATTGAGAGGTCGAACTAAGATTACTTAATTCGCCTCCCATCATGTTTTTTAACTTTAGTACAAATTCAATTGAATTGTTCATTACATTTTAACTTTCTGTTTGTCCCAAATTTCAAGAGCTACACCAGTTCTGTAATAGAATAGTTCGTCGCCCCATTCTTTAAGTGCTGTAGAACCAAATTGCATCATGCCAAAGACCGTGAGATACTCTAAACCTGCTTTTTTATTTTGACAGTCTTTCTTTCCGCGTTCACTAGCCGCGAAAAAACTCGCCTTTTTTGCCCTCCAGCAAAGTGTTCATTTTCAGGAATACGGCGCACCATTTGTCCTCGTCATTAACCAGGTCAATGTCGCCATCCAACCAAAG
>JAYVNT010000251.1:0-5952 GCA_043758285.1 Flavobacterium sp. | reverse complement strand
AACATTATACATTTCTGATAAGTCAATATTTTTCCCTGTTATGCGGATAATTTCTGCCTCTAGAAATGAAGTTGTTGAAAAACTCCAACACGTTCCGGTTGCACCTTGAGACATAACAGGAGTAGCTAGTATGTCTTTTATCGTTTGAAACTCATAAACTTGGGAAAATCCATTAAAACTTAATAAAAGGGTTACAACATAAATTATTGATTTGTTCATAAGGTTTTACTATTTGATTTGATGGTTAAACATAAAAAATGCTTTATTTTTACGCTAAAATAACGTAATTTATTTTTCAAACTTTCATTTTAATAAATTTTAGTATTTACATGAATTCAATTAATTGGGAAATAGTTAAAGCATTTGAAGACATTACTTATAAAAAATGCAATGGCGTTGCAAGAATAGCGTTTAATCGTCCCGATGTACGCAATGCTTTTCGACCAAAAACGACAGCAGAATTATTGCAAGCGTTTCATGATGCTCAGGAAGATACGTCAATTGGTGTGATTTTGTTTTCGGCAGAGGGTCCAAGTTCCAAAGATGGTGTTTGGTCATTTTGCTCTGGCGGAGATCAAAAAGCTAGAGGAAAACAAGGATATGTTGGAGACGACGGTTATCATCGTTTAAACATTTTGGATGTGCAACGATTAATTCGTTTTATGCCAAAAGCCGTTATTTGTGTTGTTCCTGGTTGGGCAGTTGGTGGTGGACATAGTTTGCATGTGGTTTGCGATTTGACTTTAGCCAGTAAAGAACACGCTATTTTTAAACAAACCGATGCTGATGTAACGAGTTTTGATGGTGGTTATGGATCGGCGTATTTAGCTAAAATGGTTGGACAAAAGAAAGCACGTGAAATATTCTTTTTAGGAAGGAATTATTCGGCTCAAGAGGCGATGGAAATGGGAATGGTCAATGCGGTTGTTTCTCATGCTGAATTAGAAGATACAGCTTATCAATGGGCACAGGAAATTTTAGCAAAATCACCAATGTCTATAAAAATGCTAAAATTTGCTATGAATTTGACAGATGATGGAATGGTTGGACAACAAGTTTTTGCTGGTGAAGCCACACGTTTAGCTTATATGACCGATGAAGCTAAAGAAGGAAGAGATGCTTTTCTAGAAAAAAGAAAACCGAATTTTGAAAAGAAATGGCTACCCTAAAAAAGTGTTCAGTGTGCAGTTGCAGTAGGCAGTTGTTTGTTACAATAAATCTAAAAGTCTAATAATTTAAGAAGTTTAAATATGAAACACTGGATTGAAGCCGCACGAGTCCGTACTTTACCACTTTCGGTATCAGGAATTATTGTCGGAAGTTTTTATGCGATGTCACATGCCATGTTCAATTGGAATATTGTGTTTTTTGCCTTGCTAACAACTTTGGGATTACAAATACTTTCAAATTTTGCCAATGATTATGGTGATGGCATTAAAGGAACGGATAATGATGATAGAGTTGGGCCAAAGCGAGCCATCCAAAAAGGAGTTATAACACCTTTTGAAATGAAAAATGCCATTATTTTGACATCTTTTATAACGTTGTGCTTTGCTGTTTCGCTTATTTATTTTGCATTCAAGGAAAGTTACCTGCTTTATTCGTTCATTTTTCTGTTCCTAGGAATTCTAGCCATAGCTTCTGCAATACGATATACAGTTGGTAATAGCGCTTATGGTTATCGTGGTTATGGTGATGTGTTTGTTTTTGTTTTTTTTGGATTGGTAAGTACGTTTGGGGTGTATTTTATGTTTTCCAAAGAAATTGATTGGCTGTTATTATTACCAGCAACTGCAATTGGTCTCTTAAGTGTAGGTGTTTTGAATCTAAACAATATGCGTGATGAAGAAAGCGACAGAAAAGCCGGAAAGAATACAATTGTTGTGAAAAATGGTGGAGATTGGGCAAAGACATATCATTATTGTCTAGTCATTTCGGCCATGATTTTTATGGTTGCTTTCGCGATTTTAAACAATTTTCATTTTGAACAGTATTTATTTTTAGCAGCATATTTTCCATTGATTTCACATCTGATAACAGTGAGTAAAAACAGAAATCCAAAACTTCTTGATCCAGAGTTGAAGAAATTAGCATTGAGTACATTTTTTCTTTCTATTTTACTGGCTTTGAGTTTAATATACTTTATATCTGATATATTAGTTAACTATATTTAAATTATCCTGCCATGAAAATTACATTCTACGGGCATGCTTGCATTGGTATAGAAATTAGTGGAAAGCATATACTTGTTGATCCGTTTATTACAGGAAATCCAAAGGCGGAACACATTAATATCAATGATATTAAGGCTGATTTTGTGCTAATTACTCATGCTCATTTTGACCATATTACTGATGTTGAAGTTATTGCTAAAAATAATAATTCGATTATAGTTTCTAATTGGGAGATTGCCACCTATTTTGGTAATAATGGATTTCAGTATCATCCAATGAATCACGGCGGAAGCTGGCAGTTTGCTTTTGGAAAAGTAAAATATGTAGCAGCTATTCACTCTAGTTCGTTTGCTGACGGAACTTACGGCGGAAATCCGGGCGGATTTGTTATAGAAAGCGAATACAAAAACATCTACATTTCTGGCGATACAGCTTTAACTATGGATATGAAACTCATTCCGATGCGAACAAAGCTTGATTTAGCAATTTTTCCAATTGGAAGTAACTTTACGATGGATGTTGAAGATGCAATAATGGCGGCTGATTTTGTTGATTGTGATAAGATTCTAGGTTGTCATTATGATACGTTTGGTTACATAGTTATCAATCATGATGAAGCCAAAAAGAAATTCTTTGATGTCGGAAAAGATTTAATGCTTTTAGATATTGGAAAGAGCATTTCGCTTTAATGATGAAAGCATCTTACTTCAAATACATACTTCATTTTAAAAACCCTTCTGGAACTTCTCGAGGCATTTTAACGGATAAAGAAACTTGGTTTATCATCTTAGAAAAAGAAGGTAAAAAGGGAATAGGAGAATGCGGAATTCTACGTGGATTATCAGCAGACGACAGACCAGATTATGAAGAAAAAATACAATGGACATGTCAAAATATTCATCTTGGCGAAGAAAAACTTTGGGAAGAATTGATAGAATTTCCGTCGATTCAATTTGGAATTGAGATGGCTTTTTTGTCTTTAAAAAGTGAAAGTCCGTTCGTTTTATTTCCTTCAGAATTTACGAAAAACACAAAAAGCATTTCAATAAATGGTTTGGTTTGGATGGGTGATGAGGCATTCATGAAAGCCCAAATTGAGGACAAAATCGAACAAGGTTTTAGCTGTATAAAACTCAAGATTGGAGCGATTGATTTCGACAAAGAAATGGATTTATTGCGCTTCATTCGGGCTAATTTTGATAAAAAAACTATCGAAATCAGAGTCGATGCTAACGGTGCTTTTTATGAAAATGATGCTTTATATAAAATAAATCAAATATCTGATTATAAAGTTCATAGCATAGAGCAACCAATCAAAAAAAATCATACTGACACGATGTCAGTACTGTGTAAAAATGCGCAAATTCCTATAGCTTTGGACGAAGAGCTTATTGGTGTGTTTTCTACAGCAGAAAAGGAAAATTTACTCCAAAAAATCATGCCGCAATACATCGTTTTGAAGCCAAGTTTTATTGGTGGATTTCGAGGAACTTTAGAATGGATTTCGCTTGCAGAAAAAATGAATATTGGTTGGTGGATTACTTCCGCTTTGGAAAGCAATATCGGTTTGAATGCGATTGCCCAATTTACTTTTCTACAAAATAATTTGATGCCTCAAGGTTTAGGAACCGGAAGTTTATTTACTAATAATTTTGATTGTCCGTTGATGGTTTCTGGAGGACAACTTTGGTATGAAAATGATAAAGAATGGAAATTTGAAATAGACTAAATATATTATTTATGAAAAAAATTGCGATTTTATTTTTGTTCCAATTTGGAATATTCTTTGGGCAAAATAACGACCAAAAAATGCTTGCTGACATCTACAAATTTTCATTAACCCATTCTCAATGTTATTTCTGGTTAGATGATTTGTCAAACAAAATTGGGCAACGTATTTCGGGTTCTGTAGGTGCAGAAAAAGGCGTGGAATATGTTAAAGCTAAATTAGAATCACTAGGTTTAGACAAAGTATATCTTCAGGAAGTATTGGTTCCAAAATGGGTCAGAGGCGAAAAGGAAATCGCTTATTTTTTGGATAATAAAATCAAAGTAAATATTCCAATTTGTGCACTTGGAGGTTCAGTCGCCAGTTCAAAAAACGGCTTGACAGCTGAAGTTATTGAAGTGCACAGTTTAAAAGAAATTGAAACGCTTGGTGTAGGCAAAATAAAAGGTAAAATTGTTTTTTTTAACAGACCATTTGAAGCGGAAAATATTGATGCTTTCAAATCCTACGGGAATTGTGTTGATCAAAGATATTATGGAGCAAGAGATGCAGCAAAATATGGGGCAGTGGGAGCAATTGTTCGCTCGATGAATTTTAGATTGGATGATTTACCGCATACGGGTGCTCAAAGTTATGGTGATTTGCCCAAAGAGCAATATATTCCAACTGCCGCGATTAGTACAAATGCTGCTGAATTGTTGAGTAAAAAATTAAAAGAGAACAATACTTTAAAATTTTTCATGAAGCTTTCCTGTCAAACATTTGATGATGTACTTTCTTATAATGTTATTGGCGAAATTACTGGTTCGGAATATCCTGAAAAAATTATGATTGTTGGCGGACATCTCGATTCTTGGGATTTGGCTGATGGTTCCCAAGATGATGGTGCAGGTGTTGTGCAAAGTATGGAAGTTATCGAACTATTCAAAAAACTAAAATATAAACCAAAAAATACCATCAGAGTAGTGCTTTTTATGAATGAAGAATTTGGAGGAAGAGGCGGAAAGAAATACGAGGAATTATCCAAGCTGAATAAAGAAAACCACATTTTTGCACTTGAAAGTGATGCTGGAGGATTTTCGCCTAGAGGATTTTCTTTTGAATGTGATGGTACTAATTTTGAAAAAATAACTAACTGGAAATATTTATTTGAACCTTATCTAATTCATAGTTTTACAATAGGCGAAACAGGTTCTGATATTGGACATTTAACTTCTGCTAAAATTGTAAAAGCAGGATTAATTCCAGATTCGCAACGTTATTTTGATTATCATCATGCTGCGAACGATAAATTTGATGCTGTAAATAAAAGAGAACTAGAACTTGGTGCAGCAACAATGGCTTCGTTGATGTATTTGTTTGATCAATACGGGATTGATTAATTTCTTATTTTCAATTCATTAAAAAAAGCTTGTAAATTCTATTTATGAGTTTACAAGCTTTTTTATAATTGACGCCCTTACTATTTTAATTTAAATATTGCGCCAGCGTAAATAATGGTTTCAAAGAATAAAAAATGCTGTGAAGCTTTCTCACTATTATCGTAAGTAATTTGTATATCGGGCAAATTAATATACCCACCTTTTAATTCTGTTTGTATAAAAAAGTATTTAAAAAAGGTAAAATTAAGACCAGCTTTTGCCGATAAACCATATCCTGCAATATGAAATTCATCATGTTCTTGTTTTCCCAAAACTGTTGCATCTGTTTTTGGATAAAGAAAACCTGCACCAAATCCTTCAGTGATATTTACTTGAAATTTGTCAGTATTTCTTATTTTAAACAGTTTTGAGATATCATCAAATCTTGATATTTCCGGATGAACATAATTTAAACCATTAGTATGTTCAAATTTAAGAAACGTTCCGTCTGTAAAATTAATTGGAGTATTGTCGTATGTTCCATTATATGCTGAACCTGGATTTGAGGATGGTAGGTTAATTGTACCAGTAACATTAGTAGTTTGATTTTGATTAAAAACATATTTCATGTGGTCAATATTCAAAGCTATCGCATAATGGTCATTTATAAAATAACCAAACTTCATAT
>JAYVNT010000250.1:0-17427 GCA_043758285.1 Flavobacterium sp. | reverse complement strand
GTACCACTAATGGTAATCGTATTGGTTGCCCAAGCTGCCGTTACACCTGCCGGTAAACCAGTTGAAGTTCCTATTCCTGTCGCTCCAGTTGTGGCATGGGTTATGGCGGTTAATGCCGTACTAATACACAAGGTTGGCGTTGATGATGCCGCTCCTGCGGCTGTTGTGCATTCTGCGATTGCAAAATCTCCGAATGCAGTAATGCCTGAAGCTGCTGTTGTTGTGGCAGTTCGGGTTCCAATTATAGGATATGTCCATGCACTTGAAACATATCTTCCCATTAAAAAATTTGATGTATTTGCACCAGCATCTATATCTCCTGCTACAAAAGTGAATGTTGGACTGAATGTAGTAAAAGTAACACCACTGTTACTCATAGTCCAATATCTGTTGACCGATTTGTTTGCATCAATTACTGAAGAAGCAATTTGAGGGTGGTCTGTTGCAGTAGTATTAGCCGTTACGTCTCCAGCTACACTTACACTAGCGAAAAGTAAAGTAACAGGCGAATAATTTGTGGCTCCACCAATATCAAAAACTCTTGACACGGTATTACCGGTTGCGACATTTCTTTGTTCATTTCCATAAATATGTCCACTAGTTCTTGAAACAGAACCAGTACTGCTGATAATTACTTTATTACTTCCGGTAGTCAAAATTCCATTTGTGAAAGCAAGTGTGCCAGTTACTGTTGGATTAGTAGTTGTTAAGGTTATACCTAAAGCGTTATTCACAGTTAGATTTACGAATGTAGTTGGCAAAGAACCGCCAATGCTTTGTGATACAATACCAGTAAATAATACTGTTCCTGCTGTTGTGTTAAATGTTCCTCCGTTATTAATCCAAACGGCATTATCAGACAATTCTATTGTGCTCGAATTATTCGTCAGCGTTCCACTTGTTAAGGTGATGTCTCCTAAGGCAGTAAAATATTTTGTGTTGATGTTGAAAGCTCCATTGCTCAAAGAAGTGTTTCCAACCACAGTCATGTTATTTGACAATACACTTGTTCCTGTAGTGGAATGAGTAAAATTTCCGGTAACAGTAAGAATTCCGTTTGATGTCATCTTTCCAAGATTGATAATATCAAAATTATTCAGCACATCAGTTACCAATGAACAATCGAAAATAGAACTCGCATTTCCTCCGTCAAGTTTAATATTATAATATCCTACTCCCCGTGCAATTTGTGTTGCTGCGCCACTTTGATTTAGTGTTATAGTTCCTCCAGAAAGAAAATATCCTCCTGTAAGTTCTGGTAAAGTAACCGCAGTTTTTGAAATCTTTAACTCAGTACCTCCTGACATTGTCAGTCCGCCTGCACCACTCACAGTATTGGTTGTCACATCTCCAATAGCCGTACCGCTTAGAGTAAGCATGTTGTTGATGGTTGTTAAAGAACCAAAAGTTTTAATACCACTATTTGACAAAGTCAAATTGAAGTAGGTATTTGCTTTGATATTTTGATTGCCCGATGCATTAAACTCAATAGTATTCGGATTTGCTGTTGCTGTCAAAGTTCCTGTTGACAAAAGTGTGCCGGCAATTTTCAGCGTAGCATTTGCTGCATTCACCCAAGTAGAACCCGATACACTTCCTGTTAAATCACCATTCAGAATTGTCGTGGTATTATTAGTAACAGTTATGCTTCCAGAAATTTCAAGTGTTGGATTAATGGTAATAGTTCCCGTATTAAAATCTTTATTACTTGTACTTAATACAAATGCTCCTGTACCACCAATTGTACCAACAGTTGAACTTGAAATATTTTGTGCACTACTTCCATTCATTATTATAGTTCCGCCTGAAGTTCCTGAAGATAGCGTTCCATCCAGCGTTAATCCAGATTTTAGTACGATATCATTTCCGCTGGTTCCATTTTCAGTAAACGAAGTGCCGGAACCAATGGTAGTATTTCCTGCAACCGTAAAAGTTTTTGTTGTTGTTGACGCCCCCGTTCCATTTAATTGCAATAAACCATTCAATGTCCAAGCAGAAGTGGCTATAAATTTTCCGCTTCCAACTGTTTGTGAATTAAGGATAACCGTTAAAGTATTGACTCCGTTGTCTTGCAATATGGCGCCACTTCTTATTGTTACAAAGTCAACAGTACGGTTGGCATCAATAGTTATGGTATGATTGGTGTTGATAAATACGTTGCCCAATCCGTTTGGTTGACAGCCGCAACTTGCGCCTCCATCAGTATTAGACCAATTGGTGTTATCATTCCAATTACCTGTTGCTCTGGAATAATATTGGGTCATTGCACTAATGTTCCGACTGCCTGTTGGATTCTGAACAGTTGGTACTTTGGCTCCAATTCCTCCGTCAAATGTTATGGAATTACATTGTGCATCCAGTTTATTATTGATTGTTGCGGTTCCTTTAACATCGTAAACAAGCCAAAAATAATTTGTTCCGGCTGTAAGCGCTTGTGAACCTGTAATTGAAAAAGTGCCATTCGGAGAACTCTGAATTCCGAACGAGTTAATTGGCGAGAAACTGTTTATTGTTCCAGTGTAATATAATGTTGCCTTACTAATGTCATTTAAAGGACTGGTTGATCCGGTAGTGTTTCCTCCATCGGTATTAAAATTAAATTGAGTAATATTGATGCTATTACAAACTCCTGACATCACAACTTGTATTTGAATAACGTCATTATCCGAAGTACCCTGAGGAGCATTAGCTGTATTTGGCTGTGCTACTGTACATGATGAAAAAGTCATTGCAGTTTTCGCGCTCAATACACCTAGTGATTCTGCACTGGTAGGATACAAGGTTGATTTATTAATCTTAAAAGTTCCTCCGTTCCTTATAATATTTCCCGAAGAAGCAGTTGCGCTTGCGCGAATCTGGCAACTAACAGTTATCGTATTCAAATCGATTTGTGCTCCTGCTCTAGTAGTTAGTGTAGCAGTAATCCTGCTGGTTGTAATTGCTGATATGGAAATCGCTGTAATGTCATTGGTGCTTAGCCCTGTTACAGAATAAGTTCCCGCAGTAATATTATATTCAAATCCGGCCGGTAAATCAAAAAAGAGAGTTCTTCCATTTTGAGCTTTGGTAAATTCCGCTGCTGAAGCTTCTATAATAGAGAAACTTCCCGCTACATACGCAGTCGGAAAACTTGTCGAACACAATGTTTGGTCGAAACGAGTTAATGTATATGAAAAACCTTTGCTTGCTATTAGTAAACAAAAGATAAAAAATAAGTTCTTAATTGCTTTCATTTTTTTAATTGATTTTTGACTTGTTTAATACAACTTGATTTGAGTAGAAGCATAATTGTTATTTAACAAAGCAAAGAAAGTAAAATTATTTTAATAAAAAATTAAAAAAATCGATAAAATGCATTTTTCAACGATTAAATACCTGTAACGTAGTTATTTTGTAAATTCTTGACTACAATGCCGTTTGTCTTTTTATAAACTGATTCCATACACAAAACTAACTGTTACTAAACAAAATTTAAGACCACTAAAATGATATTTGTTATGCGGTTATAACCATTTACTATTAGTGTGCAATAATAACCGAATACAAAGTAAGAATAATTTTAAATAAATATTTAATTGATAAAATATGAAGTTTCATCATTTAAAGTAATTATTTTAACCCGTTGGGTGTAATTAGTTTTTGATGATAATTTTTCGTCAGTTCGAATGATTTTAGATAGAAAATCGTATCGCGAACAAGGAAAATTTCATTAAAAACGGTTCTTGATACATTTTTTGTTCCGTTTTACTACACAAAAAACACTCGAACTGACGTTTTAAATAATTGCACCCAACGGGTTATTTTATATACATTATAATACCAACCTTAATTTAAAAACAATAAAAACAAACAAGCTATAAAAATTAGCACAAAATTAATCGGTAAAAAAACAACGAACATCAAGCGAAAAATAATTTATACTAAAGTTATTAACCATCTCAAAACAAATGAAATATACTTTCCAATCTGTTTGCAATGGAATTTGCGGTATCATATATTTCTTTACATACAACAATCTCAGCAAATAATTTTAACTATCAAAAACTACCGTTTTTAAAACTTAAAATAACTTGAAGAGATTTCCATACATCACTTACGTAAAAGGAAGCAGTACGGTTTGCATCAGCAGGAGTAGCTTATGAATGACACAGCTTAAAAAACGGTTACCCTATTTTGAAACGAAATATGATTTAAAATGTTAAAAAATAGACCCATTTGTGAATAAGTTCACCTTTCTTTTTTCACAGATATTGTTAATCTTTGTAATTGAATTTTAACAAAATAGCTGCCTATATAGACTATGTCAACAGAATAATTATACTTTAAATTTAGTAATCTATGTCAATAAAATTTAAACTGCTTGTAACAAAAGGAACTATGAACCGTATAACAATTGAAAAGTGCAATAATAGCAACACTAACATTGGCAAAGTTTCTTTGAATAAAATAATCTCCTATCTATATACCGTAATCAAATCCTGCTTTTATATGAGGTCAATTTCTTTACTTAATAACATTATCACAAAAATCGAGCAAGGACACATTTTAAAATTAGATGGCATGTGTTATTCCCAAACTGGCATTAATACTTTAGGTAACACAACTCCCATAAGAGTTGATGCTAATGACATTTCCGAGAAGCAAATTATTTTTCGTTCCTGTAAAAACAAAGGTTCGGTTTTGAATGATTTATTAGACCGCAAGTTCCGCTAGAACTCCATACCTAAACCAACAAATTATTGTAAGACCTTGAGTGTTTTTGAGCTAAGTGTCTTTTTTTATGTGTTATTTAACGAAAAAATTTCGTGGAATCGTCCTGACGAACCTTTTGTTTCGTCCTGACGAACCAAATGCTTAGTCAGGACGAATGATTTTACTAATCAGCATCAATCAAAATAACACTTTAAACACGTTGTTTTAACGATAAATAGCGTTAAAAAATTAAAAATAGTCGCTTTTTTTAAAATTAAAAGTTACTGTTTTTGATAAATTACACATTTTTAGGTGTTATTTTCGGACTTTTAAACGCAAAAAAACCATAAAAAAATAGTTAAAACTTCGTTTTTTGAGCAAATTTTATTTCAAGATTCCAAATATTCAAAATGCAGTTTTTAAATCTATTTACTATCCAACTGTTTCACTACACACTTTCACCTTTCAAAAATTACCGTTTTTAAAACATAAAATCACACGAAGAGATGACATCAAAAACAGAAAAAAAAGAGAACCAAAAACAAAAAAAATCCCCGCTATCACTAGCAGGGAATTCTAATTTCTAACTTCTTTTCAATTCTATCGAACTACTTTTTTAGTAACAACAACACCATCTGTTGACGTAATTTGAACCAACAACACTTGATTGGATAAACCAACACTAATTGTTGTTTGACTAGCATTAATATCTTTTCGCTCTTGTAATAATCTACCTCTGACATCAAATACTTTTATACTATCCATAATAATGGTACCCGAATTAACGACAAGCCCATTATTTTGGTTAAAGATAATTACATTATTAGCGGTAAAAACTGGGTTTCCAACTCCTAATGGTAATGCATATATTATTTCAAAACGATTATTGAACGTTCCTATATCAGAAGCAAAAGAATAAGCACCCGCATTTAAATCTTGATAGGTAGCCGTCACATTATCTTTTAGGTAAATAGCTTGTGAACCTCCAGCAAACAAGCCATCAACATGGTCTAATGCGACACTGTAATTTATAGAAAAAAATATAAAGAATTTTTAAAACTCTTTTTTAATTGAATTGTAGAACAACTACCCATAGCAATAAATTTTAATAATGATTTTAATTGAAAAAACTGACTAACTAATTAATGAAATGAATTCAGCATAATATTCATAGTGTACAAAGTATAATTTTTCATAAATAGTTTAGTACAAAGCATATTGTTTAATCTATATAATTTAGGTCAATAATAACATTTCAAATATTCGTGAAAAAACTTCAAAAAACTTTTCCCCTTGTTCCCATTTTTCCAAAATTGAACCAAGGGGAGTAAAACTACAATAAAATGAGTAAAAATAACGAATAATGTATATTAAAATTTCGCAAACGTTTGCGATATAAAAAAACCGATATTAATATTTATAACCTCATAATAATATTGTTAGTAAGCTTTTTTTCTATTGCATTAGAATTTTGTATGCAAAAAACAAAAAAACCTAACTGGCAAACTAGTTAGGGTTTTAACATTTTTATTTTAAAATTACGCCTGACCGGCTGTGCCAAAATTCAAAGGAATTTGAGGTTGTTCAACATCTTTAATTTCGCCATTGGCTTGTTCAAAGCGGTGAATGTTTTCGCCCAACGCTTTTAGAAAACGTTTCGCATGTTGTGGGGTTAGCACTATTCTTGATTTGACTTTTGCTTTGGGAATACCCGGCATAATGGTTACAAAATCAATCACAAACTCGGATGCAGAGTGATTGATTATCGCCAAGTTGGAATAGATTCCTTCGGCTACTTTCTCATCCAATTCAATATTGATTTGTCCTTGTGGTTGTTGGTTATTATCGCTCATTAGATATTAGATTTTAAATATTAGATATTATAATTGCCATTGATTTTTGCTATTGTAATTGACTTTTGAAATTTAAAAAAACCACTAATTAAAAATTTATTAAAATTTAAAACTAGTGGCTTTGATAAGACAACTCTTTCCCAGTTCCCTCTCCAAAGGAGAGGGTTAGGGTGAGGAATTAATAAATATACTCTTCTTTACTAGCCATAATGTCGTTATAGTCTTCTTTTGAACCTACAATAGTATGATCGTAATCTCTCATACCGGTTCCTGCAGGAATTCTATGTCCAACAATAACATTTTCTTTAAGACCTTCGAGCGTATCAACTTTACCAGCAACTGCTGCTTCGTTTAATACTTTGGTAGTCTCTTGAAACGATGCCGCCGAGATGAAAGATTTAGTCTGTAACGATGCTCTAGTAATACCTTGTAATACTGGAGTTGCAGTTGCCGTGATGACATCACGAGCCACAACCTGATTTTTATCATTACGTTTCAACAACGAATTTTCATCACGCAATTCACGTGGAGAAATTATTTGACCTGGTTTCAATACTTCTGAATCACCTGCATCCTCTACCACTTTCATACCGTACAATTTATCATTTTCCACCAAGAAATCAGCGGTATGGATCAATTGCTCTTCAAGGAATAAAGTATCTCCTGGATCTTCCACTCTTACTTTTCGCATCATTTGACGGATAACCACTTCAAAGTGTTTGTCATTGATTTTTACCCCTTGCAAACGGTATACTTCTTGAATTTCGTTTACCAAATACTGTTGAACAGCCGATGGCCCTTGAATTCTCAAAATATCTTCTGGTGTAATAGCACCATCAGATAATGGCACACCCGCTTTTACGAAGTCATTTTCCTGAACCAAAATTTGAGCAGACAATTTAACTAAGTATTTCTTAACCTCACCAAATTTAGATTCGATGATAATTTCACGGTTACCTCTTTTTATTTTTCCAAAAGAAACTACACCATCAATTTCAGAAACTACTGCTGGGTTCGAAGGATTACGAGCTTCTAACAACTCAGTAATTCTTGGTAAACCTCCAGTAATATCTCCCGCTTTTGAAGAACGACGAGGAATTTTGACAAGGATTTTACCTGCTTTAATTTTCTCGCCATCTTCAACCATCAAGTGCGCACCAACTGGTAAGTTATAAGAGCGAATTAACTCTCCGTCTTTACCATAAACCAATAAGGTTGGGATTAATTTTTTGTTTCTTCCTTCCGAAATTACTTTTTCTTGGAAACCGGTTTGCTCATCAATCTCCACTTGGAACGATTGTCCTTGCTCTAAATCTTCGTAAGCAATTTTTCCAGTAAATTCAGAAACGATTACTCCGTTATAAGGATCCCATTTACAAATAGCAGCGCCTTTTGCAACAACATCGCCATCTTTCACACTGATAACAGAACCATAAGGGATGTTGTGTGTGCTTAATAAAATACCTGTTTTGACGTCAATTAATTTCAATTCCGTTGAACGAGAAACTACAATATCAACCTTGTTTCCATCAGCATCTTCCCCAACAACTGTTTTTAAATCTTCGATTTCAAGTTTTCCACCAAATCGTGCTACAATAGTAGATTCTTCTGAAACACCACCCGCAACTCCACCAACATGGAAAGTACGCAATGTCAACTGTGTTCCTGGCTCTCCAATTGACTGTGCGGCAATTACACCAACAGCTTCACCTCTTTGAGTCATTTTTCCAGTTGCTAAGTTTCTTCCGTAACATTTAGCGCAAATACCTTTTTTAGCTTCACATGTTAAAGGCGAACGAACATCCAGTTTTTCGACAGGCGATTCTTCAATAGCTTTAACAATAGCTTCTGTAATTTGAACTCCAGAATGCACTAATACTTCGTTATTCAATGGATTGATTACATCTTGCAACGCAACACGTCCAAGTATTCTTTCTCCTAAAGTTTCAACGATTTCCTCGTTTTTCTTCAAAGCAGAAACTTCAATACCTCTGAGCGTTCCGCAATCTACTGAGTTAACAATTACGTCTTGAGAAACGTCATGCAATCTACGAGTCAAGTAACCCGCATCTGCCGTTTTCAAAGCGGTATCCGCTAATCCCTTACGAGCACCGTGAGTAGAAATAAAGTATTCTAAGATAGACAAACCTTCCTTAAAGTTAGAAAGAATCGGGTTTTCAATAATTTCACCACCACCAGCTGTTGATTTTTTTGGCTTAGCCATCAAACCACGCATACCGGTTAACTGACGAATCTGTTCTTTAGAACCCCTTGCACCAGAGTCAAGCATCATATACACCGAGTTGAAACCTTGTTGGTCTTCTCGGATGTTTTTCATAGCTAATTCTGTCAATTGCGCATTAGCTGAAGTCCAGATATCAATAACTTGATTGTAACGCTCGTTATTGGTAATAAGACCCATATTATAGTTCACAGAAATTCCCTCAACCTGAACACGTGCATCAGCAATTAATTGTGTTTTTTGTTCAGGAATTCTAATATCGCCTAGTGAGAATGACAATCCACCTTTGAAAGCAAATTTATATCCCATATCTTTCATTTCATCAAGAAAAGCTGCCGTTGTAGGAACATCAGTTACTGCAAGGATTTTTCCAATAATGTCACGCAACGATTTTTTAGTCAATACTTCATTGATATATCCTGCTGCTGGCGGAACTACTTCGTTAAAGAGTACTCTACCCGCAGTAGTTTGGATGATTTTATAAACTAATTCTCCATTTTCATTAAAATCTTTCGCACGTACTTTTACACGAGCGTTCAATTCTAATCTTCCTTCATTCAAAGCAATGTTTACTTCTTCAGCAGAATAGAAAACTAATCCTTCTCCTAAAATTTTGTGCTCAGGAGTTGATAATCTTTCTTTGGTCATATAATAAAGACCCAAAACCATGTCTTGTGATGGAACCGTAATCGGCGCACCATTAGCAGGGTTAAGGATATTATGTGAAGCCAACATCAATAATTGACACTCTAAAATTGCTTCTGGTCCAAGAGGCAAGTGAACCGCCATCTGGTCACCATCAAAATCCGCGTTAAAGGCAGTACAAACTAATGGGTGTAATTGAATAGCTTTTCCTTCAATCAGTTTTGGTTGGAACGCTTGAATACCCAATCGGTGCAAAGTTGGAGCACGATTTAGCATTACTGGATGTCCTTTAATTACATTTTCAAGAATATCCCAAACAACTGGCTCTTTTTTGTCAATTATTTTCTTAGCCGATTTTACTGTTTTAACAATTCCTCTTTCGATTAATTTTCTAATAACGAATGGTTTGTATAATTCAGCTGCCATATCTTTAGGCAATCCACATTCAAACAATTTCATTTCTGGTCCAACAACAATTACCGAACGAGCAGAATAATCGACACGTTTTCCTAATAAGTTTTGACGGAAACGACCTTGTTTTCCTTTCAACGAGTCAGAAAGCGATTTTAATGGTCTGTTTGATTCTGTTTTAACGGCAGAAGCTTTACGTGTGTTATCAAACAATGAATCTACAGATTCTTGCAACATACGTTTTTCATTTCTCAAGATAACTTCAGGAGCTTTAATCTCCATCAATCTTTTCAAACGATTGTTACGGATGATAACTCTTCGGTACAAATCATTTAAATCGGAAGTGGCAAAACGACCACCATCAAGTGGCACAAGAGGACGTAATTCTGGTGGAATAACCGGAACGACTTTCATAATCATCCATTCTGGACGGTTTTCTCTATTTTTATTTGAGTCACGAAATGACTCAACAACTTGCAGTCTTTTTAAAGCTTCTGTTTTCCTTTGTTTAGAAGTTTCATTGTTAGCGGCATGACGCAATTCATATGACAAGGCATTCAAATCGGTTCTGGCTAATAAATCCATTATGCATTCAGCACCCATTTTGGCAACGAATTTATTAGGATCAAAATCATCCAAATATTGGTTGTCTTGTGGTAATACATCAAGAATGTTTAAATATTCTTCTTCTGTCAAAAAGTCTAATCGTTGTAAAGACTCGCCTTCTGCATTCACAGCAATACCTGCTTGGATTACTACGTATCTTTCGTAGTAAATAATCATATCTAATTTCTTAGATGGTAAGCCGAGAATATATCCAATTTTGTTTGGCAAAGAACGGAAGTACCAGATATGAGCGATTGGCACAACAAGGTTGATGTGTCCTACTCTATCACGACGTACTTTTTTCTCTGTAACTTCAACACCACAACGGTCACAAACGATTCCTTTATAACGGATTCTTTTGTATTTTCCACAAGCACATTCAAAATCTTTTACTGGACCGAAAATTCGTTCGCAGAAAAGACCATCACGTTCTGGTTTGTGAGTTCTATAATTAATTGTTTCTGGTTTTAGAACCTCTCCTCTTGACTCTGCCAAGATAGATTCTGGAGACGCCAATCCAATTGAGATTCTATCAAATCTCTTGATTGTAGTTTTATTGTCTCTACTATTATTTCTATTATTCATCATAGTTTTTACTATTGATTTATTTGCAATTAAAATTGAATTTTAGATTTATGATTTTCGTCTCAAAAAAAAGATTATATCATTCAGCTACTACCTCGAATTACTTCTCTAAACTTCAAACCTAAATTTTGAAGTGCTAATTATAAAACCAAAAGGTTCAATAAAAAATCGGAACGATTTACGGGTATAAATCTTTAAAAACTTATTATAAATAAGTATTCAGCTCCAAATCATCGGAACTGAATACTACATGCTTTTTATTCTTCTAATATGATGTCTAATCCAAGACCTTTCAATTCATGCATTAATACATTGAATGATTCCGGCAATCCTGGTTCTGGCATAGCTTCTCCTTTAACGATTGCTTCGTAAGTTTTAGCTCTACCAATAACGTCATCCGATTTAACAGTCAAAATTTCTCTAAGCGTACTTGACGCGCCATACGCTTCAAGTGCCCAAACCTCCATTTCTCCAAAACGCTGACCTCCAAATTGAGCTTTACCTCCAAGTGGTTGTTGTGTAATAAGAGAGTATGGTCCGATAGAACGTGCGTGCATCTTATCATCAACCATATGCCCAAGTTTCAACATATAGATAACTCCAACGGTTGCCGCTTGATGGAAACGCTCTCCAGTTCCGCCATCATACAAATAGGTATGACCAAATTGTGGAATTCCAGCTTCATCAGTTAAGGCATTGATTTGGTCTAATGTTGCTCCGTCAAAAATTGGTGTCGCATACGTTCTTCCTAATTTTTGTCCAGCCCAACCAAGAACCGTCTCATAAATCTGCCCGATGTTCATACGAGATGGAACACCAAGTGGATTCAATACAATATCAACAGGAGTTCCGTCTTCAAGGAATGGCATATCTTCATGACGAACGATACGTGCTACAATTCCTTTGTTCCCGTGACGTCCAGCCATTTTATCACCCACTTTAAGTTTACGTTTCTTGGCGATATAAACTTTTGCCAATTTTAAAATACCAGCAGGCAACTCATCTCCAACAGTGATGGTGAATTTCTCTCTACGCAAAGCACCTTGTAAATCGTTTAATTTGATTTTGTAGTTGTGAATTAAGTCATTTACAAAAGTATTTGACTCGTCATCAGAAACCCATTGTCCTTTGTTCAAGTGAGCAAAATCTTCAACAGCATGAAGCATTTTTAGGGTATATTTTTTACCTTTTGGTAGAACTTCTTCACCTAAATCGTTCATAACACCTTGTGATGTTTTTCCGTTTACAATATTGAATAATTTCTCAACTAATTTATCTTTTAATTCTACAAATTTTGTTTCGAAATCCATTTCTAAAGTCGTCAAATCATCTTTGTCTTTGGTACGTTTCTTTTTGTCTTTTACTGCTCTAGCGAATAATTTTTTATCCAAAACTACACCGTGTAACGATGGAGAAGCTTTTAATGAAGCATCTTTTACATCACCAGCTTTGTCTCCAAAGATGGCACGAAGCAATTTTTCTTCTGGAGTTGGATCTGATTCTCCTTTTGGAGTAATTTTTCCGATTAGGATATCGCCAGGTTTTACTTCGGCACCAATTCTAATCATTCCATTTTCATCCAAATCTTTTGTAGCTTCTTCCGAAACGTTAGGAATATCATTAGTCAACTCTTCGTTACCTAATTTAGTATCTCTAACTTCCAAAGAATAATCATCAACGTGAATAGAAGTGAAAATGTCATCACGAACCACTTTTTCAGAAATCACAATCGCATCCTCGAAGTTATACCCTTTCCAAGGCATAAAAGCAACTTTAAGGTTTCTACCTAAAGCTAATTCTCCGTTTTGCGTTGCATATCCTTCACAAAGTACTTGACCTAATTTCACTCTGTCTCCTTTTCTAACGATTGGTTTCAGGTTGATAGATGTACTTTGATTCGTTTTTCTGAATTTAATTAAGTTATATGATTTCTCATCTGGGTCAAAACTTACCATTCTTTCCGCTTCAGTTCTGTCGTATTTAATGGTAATCATATTAGCATCAACATATTCAACTGTTCCTTCTCCTTCAGCATTAATCAATACTCTTGAATCAGAAGCTACTTGACGCTCTAAACCAGTTCCAACAATCGGTGCTTCAGGACGTAACAAGGGTACAGCCTGACGCATCATGTTGGATCCCATCAAAGCTCTATTCGCATCATCATGTTCCAGAAAAGGAATCAATGAAGCCGAAATCGATGCAATTTGATTAGGCGCAACATCTGTATAATGAACTTGATTTGGATCAACTACTGGGAAATCACCTTCTTCACGGGCAATAACTTTATCAGCAGTAATTTTTCCTTTAGCATCCATTTCAATGTTTGCCTGAGCAATCATTTTTCCTTCTTCTTCTTCGGCACTTAGGTAAATTGGTGCAGATGTTAAATCAACTACACCGTTATTTACTTTACGGTAAGGCGTTTCGATGAAACCCATTCCGTTCACTTTAGCGTAAACACCAAGTGACGAAATAAGTCCAATGTTTGGTCCTTCTGGAGTTTCAATCGGGCAAAGTCTTCCGTAGTGCGTATAGTGAACGTCACGTACTTCAAATCCTGCTCTTTCTCTTGAAAGTCCACCAGGCCCAAGTGCTGATAATCTTCTTTTGTGCGTAATCTCAGCCAATGGATTAGTTTGATCCATGAATTGAGACAACTGGTTCGTACCAAAGAAAGAGTTGATAACTGATGATAATGTTTTAGCATTAATCAAATCAATTGGTGTAAACACCTCGTTATCTCTAACGTTCATTCTCTCACGAATAGTTCTAGCCATACGCGCTAAACCAACACCGAATTGTTGTGACAATTGTTCACCAACTGTTCTAACACGACGGTTTGATAAGTGATCAATATCATCAATATCAGCTTTCGCATTTATTAATTCAATCAAATATTTTACAATGGTGATGATGTCTTCTTTAGTAAGCACTTGCTTTTCCATTGGAATATCCAAACCAAGTTTTTTGTTCATTCTATAACGACCAACTTCGCCTAAGTTATAACGTTGGTCAGAGAAGAACAATTTATCTATAATACCACGAGCAGTTTCTTCATCAGGCGGTTCTGCATTACGCAATTGTCTGTAGATATGCTCAACAGCTTCTTTCTCAGAGTTAGTTGGATCTTTTTGTAACGTATTGTGAATGATAGCATAATCACCTTGATTAGCATCTTCTTTGTGTAACAAAATAGATTTAACATTAGAATCGATGATTTCTTCCACATTATCTTTATCGATAATGGTATCTCTGTCAAGGATAATTTCGTTACGTTCGATAGAAACTACTTCTCCTGAATCTTCATCCACGAAATCTTCGCGCCAAGTGTTCAATACTCTCGCTGCTAATTTTCTACCGATATATTTTTTAAGTCCTGTTTTGGATACTTTAATTTCTTCAGCAAGGTCAAAAATCTCAAGGATGTCCTTGTCTCTTTCAAAACCGATAGCACGGAATAAAGTAGTTACAGGTAATTTTTTCTTTCTGTCGATATAGGCGTACATTACGCTGTTGATATCCGTTGCGAATTCAATCCATGAACCTTTGAAAGGAATTACTCTGGCAGAATATAACTTGGTTCCATTTGCGTGGAAAGACTGACCAAAGAAAACTCCAGGTGAACGGTGTAATTGAGAAACTACAACACGTTCCGCTCCGTTGATTACGAAAGTACCGCTTGGCGTCATATAAGGAATTGTTCCAAGATAAACATCTTGTACAATTGTCTCAAAATCCTCGTGTTCTGGATCTGTACAATAAAGTTTTAGACGCGCTTTTAAAGGCACGCTATATGTTAAACCTCTTTCGATACACTCTTGAATTGTATAACGCGGCGGGTCAACAAAATAATCTAAAAATTCTAATACAAATTGGTTTCTTGTATCAGTAATTGGAAAGTTTTCCATGAAGGTGTTGTATAACCCTTCGTTGCCTCTTTCGTCTGATTTTGTTTCCAATTGGAAGAAATCTTGAAAAGATTTAACCTGAACATCTAGAAAATCTGGATATTGAGGAATGTTTTTAGTCGAGGCAAAATTCAATCTTTCAGTCTGATTTGTTATCATCAATGAGCAAAATTTTGATTAAAAAAAAGTAAATTTTTGTGTAGAAACACTAAGCAATCCATACTTTCTTTTTATACCGATACATCTTTAAAAATGAACCAAGTTCGCTCATTTTCTTTCTTCGTTATCGATCAAAAAATTTTCGTGTAGTTAATAAAACTGGATATAATTTTATTATACGAAAAATGGTTTAGGCCCTTGAACGCATTGTCCAAGGCCTAAACCTAGTTCTAAAACCGGTGTGGAATTATTTTAATTCAACAACAGCTCCAGCTTCTTCTAAAGATTTTTTCAAACCTTCAGCTTCCGCTTTAGTAACTCCTTCTTTGATGTTAGATGGTGCACCGTCAACAAGATCTTTAGCTTCTTTCAAACCTAAACCTGTTAATTCTTTTACTGCTTTTACAACAGCTAATTTAGAAGCACCAGCTTCTTTAAGTACAACTGTGAATTCTGTTTGCTCTTCAGCAACTTCAGCTGCACCGCCACCAGCGCTAACTACTACAGCAGCAGCAGCAGGCTCGATACCATACTCATCTTTTAATATTGTAGCTAAATCGTTAACTTCTTTTACAGTCATGTTAACTAATTGTTCTGCGAATTGTTTCAAATCGGCCATTTTTTCTATCGTTTAAAATGTTCTTTAATTATTTGTTTTTTAGTCTGCTCTACTTATTCTGCTGTTTCGCCTTTTTGCTCTGCATTGTTTAATAATGCTGCAATAATGCGTTTAGCAGGAGATTGAAGTAATCCAATGATTTCTCCAATAACTTCTTCTTTAGATTTCAATGATGCCAAGCTATCTAAAAGATTATCTCCGATGTAAATTTCACCGTTGATGTAAGCTCCTTTGAAAGCTGGTTTCTCTGATTTCTTTCTAAAATCTTTGATGATTTTTGCTGGAGCATTAGCAATATCTGCAATAAAAATGGAAGAATTCCCTTTTAACACACTTGCCAAATCACCATAATTATTACTTGAAGCTTCCATTGCTTTTTCTAGCAACGTATTTTTAACTACTTCTAATTTGATACCAGCTTTGTAGCAAGTTCTTCTCAAATTAGATGTCGTTTCAGCATTCAAACCTGAAGTATCTGCAATGTAAATTACATTTGCACTAGCCAACTTTGCCGTTAAATCTTCTATCGCGATTGATTTTTCTTCTCTTGTCATAATAAAATTTGTTTAACTAAATTATACTGCTTTAGGATCTAAAGCAATAGCAGGACTCATAGTACTGGACAAGTGAATTGACTTGATGTAAGTACCTTTAGCTGCAGTTGGTTTTAATTTAAGTAATGTTTGTATAATTTCGTGAGCGTTGTCTACAAGTTTGTCAGCTTCAAAAGAGATTCTTCCTATTCCTGCGTGAACGATACCAGTTTTATCAACTTTAAAGTCAATTTTACCCGCTTTAATTTCAGCTACTGCTTTACCAATTTCCATGGTTACTGTACCTGTTTTTGGGTTCGGCATCAATCCTCTTGGTCCTAATACTCGTCCTAAAGGTCCTAATTTACCCATGATAGCTGGCATTGTGACAATTACGTCAACATCTGTCCAACCATCTTTAATTTTTTGAAGGTAATCATCCAATCCTACATAGTCAGCACCAGCAGCTTTCGCTTCTGCTTCTTTATCTGGAGTTACTAAAGCTAATACTTTAGTGTCTTTTCCTGTTCCATGAGGAAGTGTTACAACACCTCTTACCATTTGATTTGCTTTTCTTGGGTCTACTCCTAAACGAACTGCAATGTCTACTGACTCATCGAATTTTGCAGAAGCAACAAGTTTCAATAAAGACGAAGCGTCTTTTAAAGAATATAGTTTGTTTTTCTCAATTTTTGAAGCAGCTTCTTTTTGTTTTTTTGTCAATTTTGCCATATCTTTCTCTTATTTTATGGGAGAATCTCCAGTTACAGTTATCCCCATAGATCTAGCTGTTCCAGCAATCATACTCATCGCTTTTTCAGATGTGAATGCATTTAAATCAACCATCTTATCGTCAGCGATAGCTTTAATTTGATCCCAAGTTACGCTAGCAACTTTTTTTCTATTAGGCTCGCCCGAACCAGATTTTAATTTAGCAGCATCCAATAATTGAATAGCGGCAGGTGGAGTTTTTACAACAAAATCAAACGATTTGTCTTTATACACGGTAATTTGTACCGGTAACACTTTGCCAGGTTGATCTTGGGTTCTAGCATTAAATTGCTTACAGAACTCCATGATATTAACACCAGCAGCTCCCAGAGCAGGTCCAACCGGTGGCGACGGGTTCGCAGCACCTCCCTTAACTTGTAGTTTAACTACTTTACTAATC
>JAYVNT010000249.1:0-5960 GCA_043758285.1 Flavobacterium sp. | reverse complement strand
ATGGTTTCTTAACGCCTTTCAAAGTAAAACGCATCAAGACAACGCTTGACGATTATATCTACACAAGCGATGACCAAATAATTGAAGGAGAAATTGAAGAAGGTAAAAATTATGAGGAAAAAGATTTTAACCGCACCATTGAAATTGTTGCACGAGAAGCAAAGCGAGTAAACATCTATTTAGACGAAGCCAATCAAAAAGAAAAGGCAATTATATTTTGTGCCAATCAGCCACACGCTGCATTGGTTAGAGATTTGGTAAATCAATACAAGGCTTCGACAGGCTCAGCCCTCACCGACCCAAATTATTGTGTTCGGGTTACTGCCAACGATGGCGAAATTGGAGAACAGTTTTTACGGGAGTTTCAGGACAACGAAAAAACAATCCCAACTATTTTAACCACATCGCAAAAACTCTCCACAGGAGTTGATGCAAGAAATATTCGCAACATTGTTTTGATGCGACCAGTAAACTCAATGATAGAGTTTAAGCAAATTGTAGGACGAGGAACACGGTTATTTGATGGTAAAGAGTTTTTTACGATTTACGATTTTGTAGATGCTTACCACCATTTTGCAGACCCTGAATGGGACGGAGAACCGCAAGAAGAAGACCCTTGCCCAACTTGCGGACAAATTCCTTGCATTTGCGAAACGCCACCACCAAAGCCCTGTAAAGTTTGCAACCAGACACCTTGCGTTTGCGAAAAACCACCGAAAGATCCTTGCGAAATTTGTGGTGAAATGAATTGCAATTGCAACAAGCGACAAAAAATAAAAGTGAAGCTGAAAGATGGAAAAGAACGTGAAATACAATCTATGATTTCAACTTCGTTTTGGAGTGCAGACGGCAGACCCATTTCAGCAGAAGAATTTTTGAATAATCTGTTTGGCGAATTGCCAAACCTTTTTAAAAGTGAAGATGAATTGCGTACACTTTGGAGCAATCCAATAACCAGACGAACACTTTTAGAAAAACTGGACGAAGCAGGTTTCGGAAAAGAAGAACTGACTACTTTACAAATACTAATTGACGCTGAAAAAAGCGACTTGTTTGATGTCTTGGAATATGTGTTTAACAGCGACACCAAACCAATGACAAGAGAAGCAAGAGTAGCAGCAGCACAAGCGACAATTTTCGCCTTACTTGACAACAAGCAAAAAGAATTTATAGAATTTGTGTTGAGCAAATACATTGAAACAGGAGTTGAAGAACTTGACCAGGAGAAATTACCCATCTTACTGACAAACAAATATCAATCGTTAGAAGATGCGAAAGAAATTTTGGGAGACGTTGCAAACATCAGCAGACTGTTTATAGAATTTCAACAACATTTATACAAACAGAAAACAGCGTAATGACAAGACACAACCGACATACAGCCCACGCATTTTCAGGCACATTTGCTTTTTTCACCAACGCTTGACCCAACGCTAAAAAGCAAAAGAGCATGCAAGCAACCGCACAAGGACAGTGCAAACTTGATACAGCAGACCTACGAAAAGACAGAAGGGCACATAACAGCTGTAGCTGTTGCGCAACCCTTCCAAAAAACTAGTTTTTCAAAATAATCATAAAAAACAACCTCGTTTAAAGGTCTTTTAAACGAGGTTTTTTTTTGCGTTTAAGTTTGTATTTACTAAAATTACATAGCTCAAAAAGCTTCTTTTTAGCTTATGAAAATAGGTTTTTAGTGAAGTGTTCACTTTCCCTTGTTCTAAAACCATTTTCTGGACTTGCAGCATTGGTTTTTTGACAATAAATCGTATTGGTTTTTGGTAAAGAAAAAACTCCCCATCACTGGGGAGTTTACTATTTAAGTTTTCAGTTTCTAATCAATGTTAGAAAACAAAAACTCCTGCACTAGTGTTAACACCTGCCTGAACAGTTACATTTGAAACGGTAACTGGTAGTAAAGGTAATGCTGGAGTAATAGTGAAGGTATAGGTACCCGCTGGTAAACCAACAATTTTAAAATTACCAGTTGCATCCACACTACTCGTATAAACAAGGTTTGTTGTGGTCGAAGTTGCACTTACCATTGCAAGAGTTCCAACTGGAGTAACGCTTCCTGTAATGTTTCCAGTTACAGCGGTTACTACAGTTCTCAAAACTGGTTTTAACTTATAAGTGCCATTACCTGTATCTACGATAGAAGTATTTGCATCAAAATCAATAAGTATACTGTTTTCGATATCAGCTAACAGCGTTTGATTAACCAATAATTTTAACCCAGATTGCTCGGCACTTGGAGTACTTAATGGATAAGTTACACCGTTAAGAACAATAGTGTTGTTGGTACCTAATATTAAACGCACTTGTTTCACATTGGCATCCGTCAATACACTAGTTGCAAGAAGTGTATTAACTCCATTGGTAAAATCTAACAAATTGTAAATTCCTGCGGTTGTATTTAACATTACAGTTTGTCCGTTACTGCCAGTTACTTCGACATTTTGAATGTCAACATTTACTTTGCTGTACGGTCCAGGAGCATCAGTCATTCGGACTTTGTAAGCATAGCTTCCAGAGGTGCTACTATCCTTACTACAAGAATTAAATGTAATTGCCATGGCAACTACTAAAGTCATTAAAATTGTCTTTTTCATTTTTTTAATTGTTTTAAATTATTAAGAGACAAAGTACAGACATTACCCCTTTTTAAGAGTTATACAATATTGAAAGAAAGTTACAATATTTGCAGTTATGAAAAAAGAATGCCCGAGACAGTATCTCAGGCATTTCATTTTAAGTAGTAAACTTTTTAGGATTATTTCATCTTGCCATTAACTATAGCAATAACCGCACCGACAACAGCAGCAACAACAAGAGCAGCAACTATATCTATACCCATCAATTTAACATCAATGATGTCTTTGTACATATTACTGAAAAAATTGTTGGCTAGTGACATAAATAAAGCAACACCCGCTGCAACTTTAATTCCAGTAACATAATTTGAAATTCCTTCGCCTTGAGCAAAAATGTATGACAACATAAAACCAAAAGACATACATCCTAAGAAAATAAATAGCATGTTTTCTGGTCCAGCATCTGCTGGTTTTGGAAATGTGTCTTTTAACAAAATGCCCCAGATAAGCCATCCCATTAAGAAGTCAGCAAGTCCGCCTACAATTCCGCCGATAAAAAAGTTTTTTACATTCATAATTAATTAGTTTATTGGTTAATAAAATAAAATTACCCATTATTAAACAATTGTTAAAAAAAATCATAAATAATTATTAACTATTTAAAAACAAAGATTGTTAATAACCTATTTGGCAAAATATTGTAAATTTTTGCTATTTATTAGATAAAAAAAAGCTTCTTAAAAAATATAAGAAGCTTTACTGACAATGGGTAAATAGCGTTTATGACTTTTTAAAATTACCACTATCAACATCTCTTAAAAATTGGATAACTCCTGGAAAATAATGTTCTTGGTCATCATATTGAGAACAGTGACTTCCGTTTGGACAATATAAAAACCTTCCGTTCTGTACTTCTTTTGATATCCATTCCATGTGTTTTGGATCCATAGTGTCGTATTTAGCTCCGATAACTAAGGTAGGAATGGTTAGTGTTTTCAATTTTGAGGTTACATCCCAATTTTTGAGTGTGGCATCACCTGTAATTCCAAATTCACTCGGACCTTGCATATATACATATACATTTGGGTTTAAATGTTTGAATGCTCTGTTGATAGACTCAGGCCATTTGTCGATTGGCATTCTAAGAATATGTTCGGTATAATAATATTTGAATAATAGTTCAGCGTATTTTGGATTTTTATAATCTTTGTTTTTTTCAAATTGTTTTATTTGTGTAAAAACTTCTTTAGGTAGTTTTGGTCCTAACACCTCTTCAGCATATTTATTATAAGCGGGAGCGCTCGCCATCATATTAGCAATAATAAGTCCTTTTAGATTTTTTTGGTATTTCAAGGCATATTCCATTGCAAGAATTCCGCCCCAAGACTGCCCCATTAAGTAGAAATTGGTATTATCCAATTTCAACGCTTTACGAACTTGTTCAACTTCTTCAATAAAGCGATCTGTTGTCCAAAGGAGATTATCATTGGGTTGGTCACTATAATAGGAACCCAATTGGTCATAATAAATATATTCGATGCTTTCATTTGGAAAAAAACCATCAAAGCTCTCAAAAAATTCATGTGTTCCGCCTGGGCCGCCATGCAGTAATAGCACTTTTATAGTTGGATTGTTTCCAACACGTTTTGTCCAGACATTGAATTTGCCAATAGGAGTGGAGATAGGAATCATTTTGATTCCGCCAGTAGATTGATCATCGCTTTTGGAGTAATCAAAATAGTGGTCTTTTGTATTGTTTGTTGATTTGATTTCGGGTTTGTTTTCTTTACATCCAGAAAATAAAATTAGTGTTAGCAATGCAATCAGAAGTTTAATTTTCATAATAAAAAGTGTAAAAGGTTAGTGATATATTTTTTGGTATAAATCTTTGTATTTTTCCATTACAATTTTGCGTTTCAGCTTGAGTGTTGGTGTAAGTTCTCCACCTTCTATGGACCAAATATTTGGTGTGAGTTCGAAACGTTTTATTTTTTCCCAGTTTCCAAACTTTTCATTAATAGTTTCCACTTCTTCAAGTATTCTATTATTGACTTGTTCATTAGAAACAATTTCTGAATTGGTTGTTCCAATGGCTATACGGTGTCTTTTTGCCCATTCTTTTACAAAATCAAAATTGGGTTGTATAAACGCTGCTGGCATTTTTTCGCCATCACCAATAACCATAATTTGTTCTATAAAATGAGATTGTTTCATGGCACTTTCAATCAGCTGAGGTGCAATGTATTTTCCTCCTGATGTTTTGAACATCTCTTTTTTGCGGTCGGTAATCTTTAAAAAACCATCTTCATCAATTACTCCAATATCGCCCGTATGAAAATAACCGTCTTTGATTACCTCATTAGTTAACACTTCATCTTTGTAATAACCCATCATCACATTTGGTCCTTTGCAAAGAATTTCACCATCGGCTGCTATTTTTATAGCTACATTGGTGATGACTTTGCCTACAGTTCCTACTCTAAAGTTACCATTTCTAACATCGTTTACCGTTATTACTGGTGATGTTTCGGTTAAACCATAGCCTTCCATAACAGGCATTTCAGCAGCTGCAAAAATTCTTGTTAATCGAGTTTGTAAAGCGGCACTTCCTGAAACCATTACGGTTAAACTACCACCTAAACCTTCTTTCCATTTGCTAAAAATTAATTTGCGGGCAATTTTTAATTGCATCTCATACCACCATCCGTTTTTTTCATAAGGTTCGTATTGCAATCCTAAATCAATTGCCCAAAAGAAAAGTGTTTTTTTGATACCGGTAAGTTCACTTCCTTTGGCATATATTTTATCATAAACCTTTTCCAGAAGTCTCGGAACAACTGAAAAAACTGTTTGTTTTACTTCTTTGATATTATCAGAAAGTTTATCAATTGATTCGGCAAAATAAATAGAAACGGAATAATATTGATAGATATACAAAATTACCCTTTCAAATATATGGCAAATGGGTAAAAAACTCAACGCAACACTAGAACCTTCTTTAAAAGGAATTCTACTAGCACTATCCAAAACGTTTGAAACGATATTGTTGTGTGAAAGCATTACGCCTTTTGGTCTCCCAGTTGTTCCCGAAGTGTAGATTATGGTGGCTAATTCTTCTGGTTTAACGTTATTTTTTCGATCTTCAACAACATCTTGATTGCTGGTATCTTTTCCTAATTCTAATAATTCTTTCCAGTTTTTACAGTCTTTAATTTCGTTGAACGAATAAACTTCTTTGAGATTGTTCAAATTATTTTTAATCAAGTTTACTTTTCGCAATACTTCACTATCGGAAACAAAACAATATATGGCCCCGCAATGATTTAAAATATACTCATAATCTAGCTCTGAAATAGTTGGGTAAATTGG